>JAJQGR010000114.1:0-7210 GCA_021200345.1 Lachnospiraceae bacterium
GTGTTATACTTGTCATAGAACAGATGAACACCAATGAGTTTTGTATGACAGAAAGGGGGAATCGGTATGAACGTAACAAAATTTACACAGAAGTCCATGGAGGCAGTCAATGGCTGTGAAAAAATCGCCATGGATTACGGCAATCAGGAAATCGAACAGGAGCACCTGCTCTACAGTCTGCTGACTGTGGAGGACAGTCTGATCGCCAAAATGATAGAGAAGATGGAAATTCAGCTGCCTTATTTCACCAACCGGGTGGAACAGGCCCTTGATAAACGCCCCAAGGTGCAGGGGGGTCAGCGTTATGTGGGGAATGACCTGAACAAGGCGCTGACCTATGCGGAGGATGAGGCCAAACAGCTGGGCGATGAATATGTATCCGTGGAGCATTTGTTCCTTGCTCTGCTGCATTATCCCAATCGGGAAATGAAAGCGATTCTCAGGGAATTTGGTATTACCAGGGAGCGTTTTTTGCAGGCGCTTTCCACGGTCAGGGGCAATCAGCGGGTGACCAGCGACAATCCGGAGGCTACCTATGACACGCTGAACAAATACGGTCAGGAACTGGTGGAGAAAGCCAGGGACGGCAAGATGGATCCGGTCATTGGCAGAGACGCGGAGATCAGGAACGTGATTCGCATTCTTTCCCGGAAAACCAAGAATAATCCGGTGCTGATCGGCGAGCCGGGTGTGGGCAAGACCGCCGTGGTGGAGGGTCTGGCTCAGAGAATTGTCCGCGGCGATGTGCCGGAGGGCCTGAAGGACAAGAAGATTTTTTCCCTGGATATGGGGGCTCTGGTGGCCGGCGCCAAGTACCGGGGAGAGTTTGAGGAGCGACTGAAAGCAGTGTTGGAGGAGGTCAAAAAGAGCGAGGGACAGATTCTGCTTTTCATTGACGAGCTGCATACCATCGTGGGCGCGGGCAAGACTGAGGGCAGTATGGACGCCGGCAATATGCTCAAGCCCATGCTGGCCAGAGGAGAGCTTCACTGCATCGGCGCCACTACTTTGGATGAATACCGTAAATATATTGAAAAGGACGCGGCCTTAGAGCGCCGGTTCCAGCCGGTAATGGTGGAGGAACCCACAGTGGAGGACACTGTCTCCATCCTCAGGGGGCTGAAGGAGCGCTACGAGGTTTACCATGGCGTGAAGATCATGGACAATGCTCTGGTGGCGGCAGCCACTCTGTCTCACAGATATATTTCTGACCGTTTCTTACCGGATAAGGCGATCGACCTGGTGGATGAGGCCTGTGCTCTGATCAAGACAGAGCTGGACAGCATGCCCACCGAGTTGGATGAGCAGCAGCGCAGAATCACCCAGATGGAGATTGAGGAGGCGGCTCTGAAAAAGGAAGAGGACCACTTGAGCAAAGAGCGTCTGGACACCCTGCAGGCGGAGCTTGCCGAACAGCGGGAGGAATTTCAGAATAAAAAGGCCCAGTGGGACAATGAGAAAAAGAGCGTGGAGGGTCTGTCCGGTTTAAGGGAAGAGATTGAGGAGGTGAACCGTCAGATTCAGCTGGCCAGTCAGTCCGGCGATCTGGAGAAGGCGGCGGAGCTGACCTACGGAAAGCTTCCCGCACTGAAAAAGGACCTGGAGCAGCGGGAGGAGCTGATCCGGCAAAACGGAGAGGCCCGTCTGGTCCACGAGAGAGTGACCGAAGAGGAAATTGCCCGTATTGTCAGCCGCTGGACCGGCATTCCGGTGTCCAAGCTGACCGAAGGGGAGAGAACCAAGATTCTGCATCTGGACGAGGTGCTGCATAGAAGGGTGATCGGCCAGGAAGAGGGCGTGACGAAGGTCACTGAGGCCATTCTGCGTTCCAAGGCCGGAATCAAGGATCCCTCCAAACCCATTGGTTCTTTCCTGTTTTTAGGACCCACCGGCGTGGGAAAGACCGAGCTTGCCAAGTCCCTGGCGGAGGCTCTGTTTGACGATGAGGCCAATATGGTGCGCATTGATATGAGTGAGTATATGGAGAAGTATTCTGTATCCAGGCTGATCGGAGCGCCTCCGGGATATGTGGGCTACGAGGAGGGAGGCCAGCTCACTGAGGCGGTACGCCGCAAGCCCTACGCGGTGGTGCTGTTTGATGAGATTGAGAAGGCCCATCCGGATGTATTCAACGTGCTGCTGCAGGTGCTGGATGACGGCCGGATTACGGATTCTCAGGGCCGCACCGTGGATTTCAAGAATACCATCCTGATTATGACCTCGAACATTGGCGCTCAGTATCTGACAGAGGGCATTGACAGTGAGGGCAACATCACACCTGAGGCACAAGAGCTGGTCATGCAGGAATTGAGAAATCATTTCCGCCCGGAGTTTTTAAATCGTCTGGATGAGACGATTTTATTTAAACCGTTGACGAAATCGGACATTGGCAGTATCATAGACCTGCTTGTGGCGGATATCAACAGGCGGCTGGCTGACCAGGAACTTTCCGTGGCCCTGTCGCCTCAGGCCGTGGATTATATCGTGGAAAGCGCTTATGATCCTGTGTACGGCGCCCGCCCATTGAAACGATTTATGCAAAAAACCGTAGAGACCCTTTCCGCCAGGCTGATTTTGCAGGATAAAGTGCAGGCCGGGGATACCATTTATGTGGATATGGACAGGGAAAAGGGAGGACTATGCTGCCGAGCGATCCAATGATTTTAATGAGCTTTATCAATCTGAAACTAAGAGATTATTATCCCACGCTGGAGGATCTGTGCGACGATCTGGATGTGACGGTAGAGGATGTGATGGGGCCTCTGACGAAAGCCGGGTTTGTGTATGATGAGGAGAGACGGAGGTTTTGCTGAAAGCTCCCATGAAAGAGCTTTTAATCATAAATATCCTGGATTTTGATATATTGTAATAAAAACCTGCTCAAGGTGCAAAATTGAATAAAACACACAAAAGAGTATCGACAACTGCCATTTTGTACTGGCTGGTAATGTCCATACTCTTTTTTGATATTATGATTCAGTGGAATAAGCGATGGGAAAGCAGTATTGAGACAGATGCAGAAGGGGAAGCGGGACAGGAACATCAGGACATCATGCGGCTTGCGCTGACCTTCGATGACGGTCCTCATCCGGTGTATACCTCATTGCTGCTGGACGGCCTGCAGGAGAGAGGGGTGAAAGCTGCTTTCTTTGTCACGGGGGAGAACGCGCTGGAGTATCCGGAACTGATTGAGCGGATCCACAGGGAGGGGCACCTGATTGGCAATCACACCTTTAGCCACGTGGAGCTGTCAGCTGTGGGACAGGAGGTTTTTCTGGAGGAGCTGGAAAAGACAAATCAGGTTCTGGAGGAACTGACAGGGGAAGAGATCATTTATGTACGTCCGCCTTATGGGGAATGGAATCAGGAGATTGAAGAGCTTTGCGGCATGTTTCCGGTTCTCTGGGATGTAGATTCTCTGGACTGGTACAGTAAAAATAAAGATGCTGTAATCAGGCGTGTCTTGGCGGATGTGGAGGATGGGGATATTATTCTGATGCATGACAGCTATCAGAGTACAGTGGATGCAGCGTTGTATCTGATTGATCAGCTGTCGGAGCAGGGATATGAGTTTGTGGCAGTGGATGAACTGCTGTTTGACTGACGAATAAGGAGCAGCTTATAAAAGCTGCTCCATTAAGTACTGATAAATTTCCTGACTTCGGCGTTCCCATTTTTCACACATGCCCTGAGCCATTTTCTGATCCGGTACGGAGAGTGTCAGATCGATCAGCAAAAGCTTCCCTTCCTTTGCGGTCATGCGAACCTCATAATCACCGCTGGTGGAACGGTAGTAGTTGGCGGAAATACTGTGCTCACTGCGCAGTTTAATTTCATGCTCGTGAAAATAGGCAAGCGTGTCTTTTTTGATTTCCGGATTGATACGGTCGGAAAGATAACCGAGGGTTTCCTTCCCGGCATCCGTTATGGTTAAAAAAGTGCGGTTGCGGACCGTTTCCGTCTGGATGAGCCCGGCATCGGGAAGTTCGTCCAGAGCTTGCTGCAGGGAATAGAAGCTGGCGTAATTCCTGCCAAGAATGAATTCACTGACCTGCGCTGTAGTCAGGGGGAATTCCACCTGGTTGAGCATATACAATATGAGAAGTTTACATAAAGTCAGAAGCTCCTGTGCCATAAAACGTTACCTCTGCAATCCTGGCTGCAAATAGTATCCTGTACCTTAAATGTTCGCCTTTACCGCGCCCGCTACAGTATTCGCCACTCTGGGATCAAAAGCCTCAGGCAGAATGAAGTCCGCGTTCAGCTCTTCATCGGAGACCAGGGATGCCAGCGCTTTCGCGGCAGCCATCTTCATCTCTTCCGTAATCTGCTTTGCCCTGCCTTCCAGAGCGCCTCTGAAAATACCGGGGAAAGCAATTACATTATTGATCTGATTGGGAAAATCGCTTCGGCCGGTGCCTACCACAGCGGCGCCTGCGGCTTTGGCGATATCAGGCATGATCTCCGGCTCCGGGTTGGCCATGGCAAAGATGATGGGGTCTTTGGCCATGCTCTTCACCATTTCTGCAGTGACCATTTTGGCACTGGACACGCCCACAAAGATATCGGCGTCTTTTAACGCATCCGCCAGAGAGCCTTTTTCTTTCTTTAAATTGGTAATCTGAGCCATTTCCTTTTTGATCCAGTTTAAGCCCTCTTCCCCTTCATAGATCATCCCTTTGCGGTCGCACAGGATCAGATCCTTAAATCCATAATTCATCAGCAGCTTGGCGATGGCAATGCCGGCGGCGCCGGCGCCGTTGATGACCACCTTACAATCTGCAGCTTCCTTACCGACTACTTTCAGGGCGTTGATGGAGGCTGCCAGCACCACGATGGCAGTGCCGTGCTGATCATCATGGAATACCGGAATATCCAGGGTCTCTTTTAACCGGGTTTCAATCTCAAAGCAGCGGGGAGCAGAAATATCTTCCAGGTTGATACCGCCGAAAGCCGGAGCCAGCCAGGTCACCGCCTTGATAATCTCCTCGGTATCCTGGGTGTCCAGGCAGATGGGTACCGCATTTACGCCGCCGAATTCCTTGAACAGCACAGATTTACCTTCCATCACAGGCATGGCTGCCCTGGCGCCGATATTGCCCAGTCCCAGCACCGCGCTGCCGTCGGAGACCACCGCTACCGTGTTGGCTTTCATGGTGTAAGTATAGGCCGCGTCCGGATCCTGGGCGATCACCTTGCAGGGCTCCGCCACCCCCGGCGTGTAAGCGATGGCCAGATCTTCTCTGGTTTTCACCGGGGCCTTGGACTGTATGTCCAGCTTGCCGTTCCAGATTTTGTGCAATTCCAAAGCTTTTTCGTTTGTTGTCATGATCTTCATTCCTTTGCAAATACTTTTATATATGGAGCTGTCCATGTGGAGCTGTTCACATGAGGGACAGCTTCGTTTACTGTGATGATAACCGTATGTATGAGTATAGCATTATGAGGGGAAAAAGACAAGAGTTGAGAAATTTCTTTTGATTTGACTTTTTTTAATGCTGTGATACAATACTTTGTAGATTAGTGTGTTTTCTAAGAAAAAACTGTAAATGAGTGACAGGTATATATTGATAAGAGTGGGAATTGTCAGGGGAATTTTATAGCATGCTTGTCTGAACAGTATTTATAGGAGGCTTTTTTGCGCCGGAAAGGAATAATATTATGACAGTACCAGAGAGAATACAGGCATTAAGAACAGAGATGAAAAAAGCAGGGGTGGATTACTATATCGTCCCCTCCGCTGATTTTCATCAGAGTGAGTATGTGGGAGAGTACTTTACTGCCCGCCGGTTTATCACCGGGTTCACCGGTTCCGCAGGGACGGCGCTGATTATGGAGAATGAGGCGTATCTGTGGACCGATGGCCGCTATTTTATTCAGGCGGCGCAGCAGCTTGCAGGTTCCACGGTGACGCTGATGAAGAGCGGAGAGCCGGACGTTCCCACACTTGAGGAGTTTTTGAAGGAGCATGTGAAAGAAGGGCAGACCATCGGCTTTGACGGCCGGGTGGTGTCCAAGGGACAGGGAACAGAATACGGGGAAATTGCCCAAAAGAGCGGCGCGGCCATCTCCTGTGGGGAGGATCTGATTGATAAGATCTGGACAGATCGCCCTGCGCTTCCCCATAAACCGGCTTTCCATCTGGATATTCAGTACACCGGAGAGACTACGGCAAGTAAGCTGGCCCGTATCCGCGAAGAGATGAAAAAAGAGGGCGCCGATGTGCATGTGCTGACCACGCTGGACGATATCTGCTGGACCTTTAATTTCCGTGGAGATGATATTTCCTATTTCCCGCTGGTGCTCAGTTATTGTGTGATCGCCATGGACCATGTGGATCTGTATATGGACGCGGACAAGGCAGATGAAAGGATGCTGGAGGATTTTGCCGCCAACAACGTGACTATTCGGCCTTATAACGATATTTATCAGGATATTCAGAGGCTGACTGCATCTCAGACTCTTCTGCTGGATCCCCGACGCTTAAATTACGCGCTGTACAATCTGATTCCCACCGATGTGAAAAAGGTGGAGAAGCGCAATCCTGAGATGCTGATGAAAGCTGTCAAGAACGAGACAGAGATAAAGAATATTCGCCAGGCTGAAATCAAGGACAGCGTGGCCCATGTACGCTTCATGAAGTGGTTGAAGGAAAACGTGGGCAAGGAAAAGATCACTGAAATCAGCGCTTCTGGCAAGCTGGACGAATTCAGGGCCCAAATGGGCAACTTCCTGCGGCCCAGCTTCGGCCCCATCAGCTCTTATGGCGAGCACGGGGCCATTGTGCATTATTCTTCTACCCCGGAGACGGAGGTGGAGTTAAAGCCTGGGGCGCTGTATCTGACCGACACCGGCGCCGGTTTTTACGAGGGCTCCACGGACGTGACCCGCACCTATGCGCTGGGCGAGGTGCCCCAGATCATGAAGGACCATTTTACGCTGGTAGCCATCAGCAACTTAAGCCTTGCCAATGTAAAGTTTAAGGAGGGCGTCTGTGGGGAAAACCTGGACTATGAGGCACGCCGTCCTTTCTGGGAGAGAAATCTGGACTTTAATCATGGAACCGGCCACGGAGTTGGGTATCTGCTGAATATTCATGAGGGCCCGGCGGGCTTTCACTGGAGGATTCGTGAGGGAGCCTATGAGCCCTTACAGGAGGGGATGGTGATCACAGATGAGCCGGGAATTTATATCGAGGGCTCCCATGGGA
>JAJQGR010000114.1:7220-8317 GCA_021200345.1 Lachnospiraceae bacterium
CCTGGAAAACGAGGTGCTGGTGCGCAAAGGGGAGAAGAACTCCTACGGCCAGTTTATGTACCTGGAGACGCTGACGCTGATCCCCTTTGACCTGGACGCCATCAACCCGGAGCTGATGAGCGGGCGGGAGAAAGGCTGGCTGAACGCTTATCATAAGAAGGTGTATGAAACACTCAGCCCGATGCTCACGGAAGAGGAGCAGGAATGGCTGGCGAAATATACGAGAGCCATCTGAAGCTTTTAAAAATACAGAAAGCCGCCTCGGTCTGAGGCGGCTTTTCGTATGGTTCAATCGCAGATTTCATGTCAGATATGTCAGGATTGTTCCCTGACGGTTTTGCAGATCAGGCCAATATGGGCTTCAACGCCTCTGCCAGCTGATCTTTCTGCGCCTGTGCTTCCGCCACGTCCTTGCCCAGGGTGGTGAAGTAGGTCTTGATCTTGGGCTCTGTGCCGGAGGGACGCACCACAGTGGTGGCGCCGCCTTCCAGAGCGTAGATCAATACGTTGGCAGCGGGAAGTCCGGTCTCTTCCGGCTTCTGATAGTCGGTGACCTTTGTGACCCTGTAGCCGCCGATTTCCGCAGGCGGGTTATCGCGCAGTCCCTGCATGATGGAGCTCATCTTGTCCATACCGGTGAGACCCGGGAACTCAAAGCTGTCCACCTTATTCAGATATCTGCCGTACTGAGCGTAGAGCTCTTCCAGGTGCTCCTTGATGGAGCTGCCGATGGAACGGTAGTAGGCTGCCATCTCGCAGATCAGCATGGAGGCGATGACCGCGTCCTTGTCACGGACGTAGGGACCTGCCAGATAGCCATAGCTTTCCTCGAAGCCGAAGATGAAACGATCTACCTCGCCTGCCGCTTCCAGACTGGCGATCTGGTCTCCGATCCACTTAAAGCCGGTGAGTACGTTCCTCATCTCCACGCCATAATGGGCAGCCACCGCGTCCGCCAGCGGGGTGGAAACGATGGATTTCACAGCCACAGGATTCTGGGGCATGGTGCCTTTCTCAATACGTCCCGCGCAGATGTAGTCCAGTAAAAGAACGCCCATCTCGTTGCCGCTGACCAGCTCATAGGAGCCGTCCGGACA
>JAJQGR010000003.1 GCA_021200345.1 Lachnospiraceae bacterium
GAAGCGGCAGAAGAGAGCGCATCGGAAGAAGTCCTGGAGGAGTCATCTGAAGAGGTGATGCAAGAGGAGGCTGCAGAAGAGGCTGTATCGGAGGAGATTTCCGAGGAAGCGGCGGAAGAAGCTATCCTGGAGGAGGCGGCTGAGGAGACAGCCTCTGAGACGGAAGCCCCGGCTGTGCTGGGTGCTCAGATTACTTCAGAAGAGGAGAATACTTCTTCTTCCCTTGTCGTATACGATGACGGCTATTGGGAGGATACGGAGACTGGAGACTGGGGTTATTGCTTTGAGGAAGATGGCAGCTTTACCATTCAGATTAACGAGGCAGATCCATACTTCCCTTATGAAGTGCAGTTTACTGTGGATGGGGTGACTACCACTGAGTGGTTCATGGATCAGGATGATACTGTGACAGTTGGAGGTCATGTATTCGCGGTCAGCGCAATTTTTACAGGGACTCAGGTGACCCGGATGACGCTGGATGTAGCAGGCACGGAGGTGGTGGTATATCCGGAGGAAAAGGAATTTGTGGATGATCCCTACGGGACTTCCACGTTGTCTCTGCTGAATTTGACGGAGAAAAGATTTTCTGTTGATTTGAGCGGTTTTACACCCGTGGAACTGACAATGGTCTCAGTAGGTACTGTGTTTGCCGGAACAGACTATGTCAGCGATACAGACTGCATTTCCTGGGCTTATTCCTGGGGAGATGATTATTCCGTCACGGATTCCAGTGGCACCATGAATTTGAATTATTATTCTTCCTGGCAAATGATTGTGGGAGAGGCGGATCAACTGGCATCTGGAAATACCAGGTATATTGTAAACACGAATGTAAGCACCAGTACATCCTGGCTGACTCCCACTGTATATTTGCAGGATTCTGCTGGTACCCGCACAGAACAGGATGTAGCAAGATACTCATACTACGGATACAACCCGGAAGAATACATTGTCCTTTCCAATGTTGACCGGACGTCTGATATTGGGGTATATGTAACCCTGAACGTAAACAGCGAAGTGTATTCTTCTGTGAATTACGCAGAATTGAGAGCCTATGAGGGAGAATACGAAACAGCAGCGGAAGCTGTGGCAAACGGCACGGATATTACATCTCAGATCCTTGGGGCAGATATGAGCGTGGCAGACGCTGGTTATCTGTACACGTCCAGCGGATATATCACATTAGTGTCCTTTGACAGCAGCGGAAACGCGACCGGCTGCCTGCCTGTGGATCTATATATTTCTTTCACATCGAATTATGTCAGCGGCTTTTCCATGTATAAGGATGATGTACGTGTGAGCCGGACATATACCATGTCTTATTCTGGCTCCAGTGACCTGTATACGATTAAGGCAGAGCTATATAGTGAGTATGATGCGGATTCAGAGTACGGGATTAACCTGTATTACTATGAGGCGGGAACCTCAAATAACGATGCTGTAACAGCAGCCTATGTGGGTCAGTATGACAGTATTGCGGCGGCGACAGCGGCCGGTGCTGAGAATATCAAGGCATCTTTGTTTGACTCTTCTGTAAAATATTATGATAATTTCAGCCAGGGAGTTTATCTCAGCATCTTTGTAGGGGAAGATGGAACGGAAGATCAGGAAACATATTTTTACTATGTGACAGCAGAGACCGGAGATGTTTCCGTTGGTGCATCGCCTCTTTCCAGTGGAACACTGTTGACTATTAACAGCTTTGTGACTGAAGATGGAAGTACGATTAGTACGTATTCCTGCTGTGATTCCTATGGTGAGAACAATTATTATATGGTTCTTGTAGGAAGCGATGTAGACGTGACAAACCTTGCGATGAATTTCTATGTGTCAAGCAAGGCAAAACTGTACGCTGCAGGCAGCAGCACGGAGGAAGTAAGTGGGGAAAGCTTCCATGATTACACAGACATGGTGCAGTTTACAGTTTCTGCTGAAGATGGCACGTCTTCCAAAAATGTCTGGGTTCAGGTTATAAAGGCAACAGAGGGCACCGGGCAGCTGGTCATCAACAGTTTTGCCGACGCGGATGCCGAAACTACTGTGACAGACGGCGTAATATATTCCACTCGTGAGATGATGCTGGACAGCTATCATAGCAATGTCCATGATATTTTGATTGCCAACATGGGAACGGAGGAAATCGAGAGCCTTTCTGTGGAGCTGATCTCCGATGTGGTAGAGCTGGATGAATACTGGACATTGACTGGAAACTACCCATTGTCCGGTTATACGGGAATTCAGAACGAAGATTCAGAAGGAAATTATGTCAGCTACGGTGAAATGGATAACCTTGCCATGCTTCGGTTGACTACCAAGGATGGTGTGGCGGCAGGTACGGATGTGTCCGGCACTTTAACCATCAAATCCGGGGATACTACCCTGGCAGTGCTGACGTTGACAGGTACGACATCTGATCCGGCCATTGTCACTGATGATATACCAGATGCGGTGCTATATGTTCCTTACGGATCGATGATCCAGAACAGTAATAAATACAGCTGGAACACGGTATCTTACACACTGACAAGCGGTTCATTGCCGGCTGGTATGGAACTGAAATCCAATGGGGAAATTTACGGCGTTCCGACGGAGACAGGAACTTTCACCTTTGGCGTCAGGATGCAGAACAGCTATTCCTCTTTTTCATCCGTCTATAAGACCTTTACCCTGACAGTCCTGGATAATACAGATGAAAACGTAGAAAATGCTACGGATACAAATTATGAACTGTCGCAAAGAGTGACAGATGTGGGTCTGAATTCCGACAGTGACCAGACAGTGGTGTCTGAAGGTATTTACGGAGAATTCAAATATGTTTATATTGATGGCGTAAAGCTGACGGAGGGCGAGGATTATACCTCAGAATCGGGCAGCACCAGGATTACGATCAGAAGTGAAACCTTAAAGCAGTCCAATACGGTTGGGACACATACAATAGGTATTGAGTTCCGTACCGGAGAGACAGATGATGACGAGGGCACCCTGATGAGGGCCGCACAAAATTACAATGTTGTGGAAGAGACATCCGATACAGATAGCTCTGACAGTACGGATACTTCATCTTCCGATACTTCATCTTCTGATACTTCATCTTCTGATACTTCATCTTCTGATGCATCATCCGGTGATAATGCAAATATCTCATCCAATGATACGGGCAGCACTTCAACTCCTTCGTATTCAACCGAAGAGGATACGGTGACAGAGGAGGAAAGCGAGGTTACCACAGAAGATATCATCGAAACGCTGACTTATACTGTGGTATCTGGCGATACGTTATGGAGTATTGCGGCAAGATACTATGGAGACGGTACACTGTGGACCAGACTGTATGAGGATAACATGGATGTGATCAGTGATCCCAATCGAATCTATGCGGGGATGCAGCTGACCATATATGTGACAGTCAGTACTACAAGCTTTGAGAGTAATACCTATACTGTGAAGTCTGGAGACAGCCTGTGGAAGATTGCCGCGGAAATTTATGGCAACGGCCGCAGCTGGAGAAGAATCTATAACGCAAATACAGATATTATCTCAGATCCGAACAGTATCAGAATAGGAATGACTCTGGTAATACCTGAAATTTAAAAGGCAGCTTTGAAAATGCGGCCCGGAGGAACTGCCTCTGGGTCGTATTTTTTTACAAAATTTTTATGGAATGGACGACGTATCGACTACATCCGATCAAAGAATATGCTATACTCCTTTTGTCGACATATCCGAAAGAAAGAGCGCGCACAGGGAAATACCCCGGTTTTTGCGCCGCGGCCGGTGCTTCATTTCCGGAACACGGCGTGAGATATACGAACAGATCCTGTCCCATACTTTATGTGAGGACAGGCACCACCGTACGAAAGCAAGATGAAATATTTCCGGTGGGAAGGAGGGACAGTTTGATATAAACTGTCGGACAGTATATGAAGAAATTCTGGAGTAAGATGGCGGCGGTGTGCCTGGCCATGGTGATGGCGGCGGTGTCCGCCGGCGGTTCTGTGATGGCGTCGACCGGTACAACCGATATTATCGAACAGGATCGGGATTGTTCCCTGACAATCTACAAGTATGACCTGGCTGCGTATGAAAGCGATCATGGCAGCATAGAAGATCTGGAGAGAGCCTCCAACGGAGAGGCAGAGAGCGAGGAGGTAACCAACGCGCTGAGGGACTATGCGCTGTGGGACGTTGAATTTGGCATGGTCAGAGTTGGGAAGATGTTAGAGTACTATGATGAAACTGACGGCTCCCTTACGCTGTGCTACGGGATTCCCAATGATCTGGCAGCTGTGCTGGGACTGGATGACGGGGATACCTATCCGCCTGTGTATTATGACTTTTATGGTTTTTATACGGCCTCTCAGATCAATACGGCTCTGTCAGTGCTTCTGGCGGACGGCAACAGTGGCAAAAGTGCTGTGGAAGCCTGGTTACTGGGACGGGGCAGCAATGTGAAGTACGGCACAACGGATTACAATGGACAGATTGTGTTTGATGAACTGAATGACGGACTTTACCTTGTGGTGGAGACCGGGGTCCCGTCAAATGTGGGAACGACCACGGATCCGTTTTTTGTGTCCCTTCCCATGACTGACCCGGATGGGGACAGCTGGATCTATGATGTTTATGTCTATCCGAAAAACCAGACCAGTGTTTCCACCATTGACAAGCTGGTGCTGGATTCTGACAGTCTCAGTGACAGCGGAACTGACACTTACAAGGACGTGGAGGATGCCAGTGAGGGAGATATCCTGAATTACAGGATTGTGACGGAGATGCCGACGATTACATCGGAAGCAACCTATCTGAGCAGCCTGGTTGTCAGGGATGTGCAGAGTGAGGGACTGTATTACAATGAGGATGTCCAGATCTGGTGGTATCAGAGCGAGTCGGAGGCCAGAAGCGACACCGCCGGAACGGGCGCGGCGCAGAAATGGACTTCCGGAAGTGAATATTTTACGCCGGTTTACAGCGGTACGACAACTGTATATGAGAGGAATGAGGCCACGGACACCCTGGAGGAAAGGCAGGTGGCAACAGGAACGATGACATTGGCGCTCACGGAGGCGGGCTTGTCTGAACTGAATCGCCAGTACAGTGATTACTACATGACAGTGGTTTATACCTCCACCATGTACTCCGGAAGCAGTGTGGTGCTTGGAGACGCCGGTAACCCCAATGCCGCCATCCTGACATGGAAGAGAGGTTCCTCTGAGGAATATATCATTGCGGATGTGGCGGAGGTGTATTCCTACGGGATTTCCGGGTATTTTACCACAAAGGTGGAGGAGGCCTCCCCGTTTAAAACCTTTACGAATTCTACAGGCATCGTGACGGATGTGGACGCCAGTAATGCGGCGTTTGTGCTCTATAATGCTGACAGGGGCGCTGGCTATTACGTGAAGACCACACAAATCAACAGCATCACCGGCGCCTCTGACGGCGTCACATATTATGTAGTGGACGATGAAGAAAAGTATTATATGGATCTTCTCGACGTCTCCGCGGGAGAATACGAAACGCTGATGGATCCGGAAATTCTGGAAGAGATTCTGATCAGACCCAACAGTGACGGCTATCTTCGCATAGAGGGTCTGGAGGCCGGCCGTTACATATTGACGGAGGTTTACACGGTGGATGGGTATTCACTGCTGAGTGAGTATGTTGGAATTGATATCAATTCCACCAGTGTGGATATCGTACCGGACACGGAGAACTGGTGTGACTGGGGAAGATGGCTGGAATCCTGTGACCTTACCGATGGCACTCTGGAGATGCTGTATGAAGGAATGAAAATGGGAGCCAGTTCGTATGTGAGCGGAGCAGAGGGCGCTATGGGAGCCGGTGTTGTCGGTGAGAGCAACCGGATTATTTCTGACAATGGATACCTTATGCTGAACATTGAGAATACCAGTACCTTTGACCTTCCTCAGACCGGCGGCATGGGTACGATCCTGTTTACCCTGGCCGGAGCCGTTGTAGTTATTCTGGGCATCGCCTTTGTGACCGGAAGCAGGGGGAAAGGCAGGGCATAATTGGAGCGCTTTAAGAGGACTCTGATGTTGGTACTGATCATTGCGGCGGGAGCAGGGCTGATGGGTTATCCTTTTATCGCCAACTGGGTGTTTGTTCATCGGGCAGACAGTCTGATCATCAGCTATGACGCCGGGATTGACAATACCCAGGAGGAAGAGCTTGCCAAAGCCTGGGAAAAGGCGCGGCAGTATAATGAGGTGCTGGCCTCAGGAAGTGCGGAGCTTCAGGATCCGTTTTCGGTTAAAACTCTGGCATCTTCGGAAAGTATTTATTCTGAACTGCTGAATTTCAACGGAACCGGACTGATGGGCTATATCAGCATCCCATGTCTTGATCTGACCCTGCCGGTCAACCACGGTACCGACAGCCAGGTACTGGAGAAAGGGGTCGGCCATCTGGCCGGTTCCTCTCTGCCGGTGGGTGGGGATTCTGCTCATTGTGTACTGACCGGTCACACCGGATTAAGCAGCGCCAGACTGTTTACGGATCTGAATCAGCTGGAAGAAGGAGATATTTTTATCCTTACAATCCTGAATGAGAAGCTTGCCTATGAGGTGGATCAGATTCTGGTGGTAGAGCCGAACGATATTTCCGCTTTGCAGATTGAGAGCGGGATGGATTATTGTACTTTGGTTACCTGTACGCCCTACGGGATTAATACCCATCGACTGCTGGTCAGGGGTGTCAGAACGGAATATGAGGAAACCCTGGAGGAACCCGGGGCAGTTTCTCTTAAAACAGGAGAAAGCCGATGGATGAGTGAATACATCAAAGCACTGGCGGTTTCAGGGGCGGTTCTGATCGCTGCGCTGTTTTTGCTGTTCGCTTTGAGAGCGCTGCGCAGCAGGAGGAGCCATGGGTAAGCTGAGAATGGGGGCTGGAATACTGCTGATACTGGCCGGCATGGGAATCTACGCTTATCCTGTCCTGAAAGAATGGTGGTTTGACAGACAGGTACAGACTGCTATTCTGGATTTTGAACAAAGATATCACAGCGCTGATGGGACGGACGAGGCCGGTATGGATGCCGGAGAAGCTGATCTTACAAGAGAGGATGTATATACACCTGTCCATGATTTGGAAGATCATACCGCGGCAGAGAATTTTGACGGCCTTTATGAGGCAATGCTGGAGTACAATGAGGCGCTTCTTCAGAATGGACAAAAGCTGACGGACGCCTGGAGTTATCAGCAGGAGCCGGTCAATTTGAGCGCCTATCATATCACAGATCAGATGGTGGGTTATATTGAGATTCCGGATATGGACGTTCTTCTGCCTCTGTATCTTGGGGCGTCAGCGCAAAATCTGGCAAGCGGAGCGGCAGTGCTGTCTCAGACGAGCCTGCCGGTGGGCGGCGTTTCCTCCAACTGTGTCATCGCGGGACACAGAGGCTATGGGGGAATGGCTTATTTCAGGGAGATTGAGAGGCTGACGCAGGACAGCCTGGTTTATATTGTCAATCCCTGGGAAACGCTTATCTATCAGGTGACAGAAACCAGAATCATTGACCCGAAAGACATCGCTTCCATTTTAATACAGGAGGGGAAAGATATGGTCACACTGATTACCTGCCACCCGTATCTTTCCAATGGACGTTACCGCTTTGTGGTGTACTGCGAGAGAGTGGAGGATGCCGGGAGTGCAAATCTGCAAACTGTAAGAGACGGTGAAGGGACAGCCCTGGCGGAAAGTGAGGGTGGAGAGACAGCCACGGCGGAAAGCTGTGACGGGATGGTGGATGAATCAGGGACGATCACAGGAAACACAGCTGTTGAAAAGACGGTTGACGCGGGCTCATCAAAAGCTCTGATCAGGGCAGAGAAAGTCTGTCGTCTGATCCTGCCGGCGGTTATCATGGCCTGCTTTGGCATTTGGTTCTTTCACCGGAAATTCTGGCAAAAATAAAAAAAGCATGAAAAACGAAAAACAATTTTCATACTCTCTTGTTTTTTAAAAGGTTTATTGCTATACTTTACCGATATGGCTGCTGATAGCGGCGGCCATATCATCAGATGATGAGAACAAAAGAAAGGAGAGCTATGGAAAGAAGTATTTTTACCTCAGAGAGTGTAACCAAGGGGCATCCGGACAAGGTCTGCGACCAGATTTCGGACGGAATTCTGGATGCTGTTTTGGCGAACGATCCAAATGCCCATGTGGCCTGTGAGACCACGGCGATCACTGACGCCGTACATATTATGGGCGAGATCACTGCCGCCTGCGCGGTAGACTACGAGGCTGTGGCCAGAGAGGTGATACGCAGCATTGGCTATACCGTACC
>JAJQGR010000326.1 GCA_021200345.1 Lachnospiraceae bacterium
TTCAGGAATGGCTGGTACTGAGGCCGTTTAGTCGGAAAATTTCTGGAAAATAAGGTTAATGCAAAGATGTTGTTTGTCCAATCAGAAATTGGACATTTTATTGGTAAATATTAAAAATCTTGAAGAAATGTCGATTTCCAACATAAATAATTTTGAAGAAATGCATATTTTTCACATTTAAAATCTTGAAGAAATGCAAAAATGGTGTTATCCTGAAATGCAGTCAGGAGGTGAGACCATGTATTTTAAGAGAAAGGCATACGCGCAGCTGCTGGACTGGAAAGAAAAATACGCGGATAAATACGCCGTGCTTTTAGAGGGCGCAAGGCGGGTAGGAAAATCCACGATTGCGGAGCGTTTTGCGCAAAATGAATACAGATCCTATATCCTGATTGATTTTGGAGCAGTATCCAGCGAGATTCTGGCCTGCTTTGACGATATTCAGCATCTGGATCTGTTTTTTCTGCGTCTGCAGGCTGTTATGGGGATCGACCTGTATGAGCATGAATCGGTCATTATTTTTGATGAGGTACAGCTGTTCCCCAGGGCCAGACAGGCGATCAAGCAGCTGGTGAAGGACGGGCGCTACCATTATATTGAAACCGGCTCTCTGATTTCCATTAGGAAAAATGTGAAAAATATCCTGATTCCTTCGGAAGAGATGAAAATTCAGGTCTGCCCGATGGATTATGAGGAATTTTGTGATGCGGTGGGGATGAATTATTCCCTGCTTCAAAAGCTGTATGAAACGGGAAAAGGCGTGGGGCAGCAGGTAAACCGGAAGCTGATGCGGGACGTCAGGCTGTACATGGCAGTAGGAGGAATGCCGCAGGCCGTGGAAGCTTATGTGGACGGCAGCAATTTTTCCATGATAGACCAGGTCAAGCGGCAGATCATTTATCTGTATGAGGATGATTTCAAAAAGATAGATGAAACGGGCAGACTGTCGGCGCTTTACCATTCCATCCCTGCGCAGTTGTCCAGAGGCGCGAAGCGGTATCGGATATCGGCGGCCGTAGGAAAAAGAAAAACGGCGAAAGATGAGGGGCTTTTGTATGATCTGATTGATTCTAGAACGGTATTGCCTTCTTATAACGCAACGGATCCCATGGTGAGCATTTCGCAGACCAGGGATCTGGACAGTTATAAGCTGTATCTTGCGGATACAGGCCTTTTTATTACTCTGATGTTTATGGACAGACCGGCCGCGGAAAATGAAATATATGCGAAGCTTCTTTCGGATAAGCTTCCGGCAAATCTTGGCTATCTGTATGAGAATCTTGTTGCGCAGATGTTGACGGCGTCGGGCAGGGAATTGTATTACCACACCTGGGAGAAAGAGGGGAGCACCCATTATTATGAGATTGATTTCCTGATATCACATGGAGCGAAAGTGTCTGCCGTTGAGGTAAAGTCCGCGGGAACAGGAAAGCATGAATCCTTAACGGAGATGAAACGAATTTATGCGAAAAATGTACGGAATTGTTATATTATTTCACAAAAAGATTTGGGTGAGAAGGACGGCCTGAAATATCTGCCGGTTTATATGACGCCATTTATGGCACAGTGATTTTGAATGAATGATCGACTTTTCAAACAGACAGGACTGTTGAAGCTGTTGCCATAACATTTGAAAGCCGTAAATTTGCTTTTTCGAAATAAATTGAAAGTCTGTTTGAATTTTCAATGACAGAGAAAGAAAATTCTGCTATACTGTGCTACAGATTAAACCAAAGCGGAAAGAGGAACCGAAATTGAGTGTGAATACCTCCCTGAAAAAAGCAATGAACAGCGTCTACCAGATGTGTGATGCCCTGGATAAAAACTCCATGGGCATTAAGTGCGTTTGCCCGGGAACCTCTCTGGAGACCAGAGATTATGTCCGGATTGAGATGATGAAATATACCATGTATCTTGCTTCAGCGGACAAGGCGGCTACTTTACAGGAGACTCAGTTTATCAAAGACTATTTTGAGCGTGTGGTGACTCCCGCAGATTTGCCGGGACTGATCAAAAAATATCAGATCAGCGGTCCGGTCTATGAGAGCAGTGTCCCCAACGGGATGCGCACCTTTGTGCGTGCTGACAACCAGATTTATCACAAAACCGGGAAAAACGACGCATTGATGTGCGAATCCCTTTATGGCCTGTATGATAAGGTGGGCAAGGAATTCCTGGCCTGCGATGATCAGGTCAGCGAGGCGGAAAGCGCCAATATGACCAAATATCTGGCCATGCTGCGCAAATATATTACAGAGCAGATTCAAAGTCCGGGCGCTTTGGGCGGCAGCACTATGTCCGGCGGACAGCAAAAGGCCACTGGAGCCAATGCTGCAAAGAAGTCTGATGAAAAGGAAGAAAAAGAGCAGACCTTAGAAGAACTGATGGAGGAGCTGGATTCTCTGGTAGGCCTGACGGAGGTGAAAAAGGATGTCAGTTCTCTGGTGAACCTTTTGCAGATCCGGAAAATCCGTCAGGAGCGGAATCTGACCGTCATGCCCATGTCTCTGCACCTGGTGTTTTCAGGCAATCCGGGAACCGGCAAGACCACGGTGGCCAGACTTTTAGCCAAAATCTACCAGCGTATGGGCGTATTAAGTAAGGGACATCTGGTGGAGGTAGACCGTTCCGGTATGGTGGGCGGTTATGTGGGGCAGACCGCCATCAAGGTACAGGAGCTTTTAGACCGGACCATGGGGGGAATTCTTTTTATTGACGAGGCCTATTCTCTGACTGTGAACAAGGGCCCCACGGATTTTGGGCAGGAGGCGGTGGATACGCTTTTAAAGGGCATGGAGGATCACAGGGATGATCTGATCGTCATTGTGGCGGGGTATCCGGATTTGATGGAAGAATTTCTGGATTCCAATCCGGGTCTGCGCTCCCGTTTCAATAAATTCATTTATTTTTCTGATTATGTGCCGGAGGAGCTGGTGGCAATTTTTAAGAGCACCTGCAGCCGCTCCGGTTATCAGTGCAGCGAGGAGTGCAGCCAGTATCTGCTGGATTATTTCACTGCCTGCTATGCAAAAAGAGACCGGAATTTTGCCAATGGCCGGGAGGCCCGCAACTTTTTTGAGAAGGCCATTGTCCGGCAGGCCAACCGTCTTTCGGGAAAGAAGGATATTTCCGATGAGGAACTGATGACGCTGACCATAGAGGATGTGCGGGAAGAATAATAGATTGCTGAGAGTTGATAAGAAAGGAAAAAAATGTACAGGGCAAGTTCAGAACGATATGATAAAATGGTATATCACCGCTGCGGGCACAGCGGGTTGAAGCTTCCGATGGTTTCTCTGGGGCTGTGGCATAATTTCGGAGATACAGGAAATTATGAAACCATGAAAAATATGGTTTTTACCGCTTTTGACAACGGCATTACCCATTTTGACCTGGCCAACAATTATGGTCCCAAGCCGGGCAGCGCGGAGCGGAATTTCGGCAAGATCATGAAAGAGGAGCTGGCAGGTTACCGGGATGAAATTCTGGTCAGCACGAAAGCAGGCTATGGCATGTGGGACGGCCCATACGGGGATTGGGGCAGCAGAAAATATCTGCTGGCCAGTCTGGATCAGAGCTTACAGAGACTGGGGCTGGAGTACGTGGACATCTTTTATCATCACCACATGGATCCGGATACACCTCTGGAGGAGACCATGGGAGCCCTTGCTCAGGCGGTCAGAAGCGGGAAAGCACTTTACGCGGGGGTGTCCAATTACGATGGGCCGACACTGGAGAAGGCCTGCCGTATCATGGAGGAGCTGAAATGTCCCCTGATCATCAACCAGAATTCTTACAATATTTTCAACCGCACGATAGAGAAAAACGGGTTGAAAGAAACGGCGGTGCGGGAGAAAAAGGGAATCATCTGTTTCAGTCCGCTGGCACAGGGAACACTGACGGACCGCTATCTGCACGGGATTCCAGCTGACAGTCGTGTCAGAACGGATGGCCGGTTCTTAAAGGAAGAGAGCCTGACGGAAGAAAAACTTTCCCAGATCAGAGCGCTGAACGATCTTGCTCTGCAGCGCGGGGAGAAGCTTTCGCAGATGGCGCTGAAATGGATTTTAAGGGATGGACAGGTGACCAGCGTGCTGGTGGGTGCTTCCAGACCGGAGCAGATACTGGATAACCTGAAGGCCATGGAAGGCGCGGGATTTACGGAGGAAGAGCTGACTGCGATTGACGCAATCGCGGCACAATAAAAATCATGATATAAATGATCATTTTCAGGGAGGAAATCAAATGTTGGAATTTAAATATGACACGCAGCTTCTGATCGAAGGCACAGATTTGGATGAGGATGTGATCAACGATTATATTACAGAGCATTTTAAGGGCGACTGCCTGCTGGCAGTGGGCGATGAGGAGCTGATCAAGATCCATTTTCACACCAACGAGCCCTGGGACGTGCTGAAATATTGCGCTACTCTGGGAGAAATTTATGATATCGTTGTGGAAGATATGGATCGGCAGTCCAGAGGATTAAAGGGATGAGAAGAGATAAAATTAATTATTATCTGGATCTGGCGGAAACAGTTTCCAAACGCTGTACCTGCCTTCGCAGGTGGTATGGCGCTGTGATTGTGAAAGATGACGAGGTGATTTCCACAGGTTATGTGGGAGCGCCAAGGGGCCGGGCCAATTGCAGCGACCTGGGGGTGTGCATTCGATCACAGAAAAAGATTCCCAGGGGAGAACGCTACGAACTCTGCCGCAGTGTCCACGCGGAGGCCAACGCCATTATTTCCGCCAGTCGGGATCAGATGATCGGCTCAAGCCTGTACCTGGTGGGGCTGGAGGCGGACACCCAGGAGTATGTGGTGAATTCCTGCTGTTGCTCCATGTGTAAGAGAATGGTGATCAACGCGGGAATTGAAACGGTGTATATCCGGGATACCAAAGAGGAATACCGCACTATTAAGGTGCAGGAGTGGATTGACAATGATGAGTCCGTGGAAGGAGTTTTCGGCTACTGACCATAGAAGTCCATTCCCCGGCCGGCGTTTACTTTTGAAAGCCAGGTTTTGGGATCCTTATGAACCTGGAGAAACACATAAAAGGCGGAGATGACCATTTCCACTTTGTTGCAGTCGGAAGTATTCTTGCCGGTATCATGCCTGAGGTTAAAATATTTCATTTGTGACACAAAGACATCCAGAAGAGTGATCCCCCGGAATTCATATTCGCCCAGAATGTCCTGGTGCTCCAGATAGTATACATATTCTTCGTATACAGGAGGGTAATCCATCAGGCCGTCCCACAGTTCATTCATGAACAGTTCGCTCTGGCCGATGTATTTGCCAAGCTCCATGGTCATTTCGTAGGCTTTCATTTTGCCTGTCTGTAAAATAATGTTTGCCATGAGTCTTCCTCCGTTAAAGTGTTTCTGCTTTTAGACTACTCTTTTTGCGCAAAAAAGCAAGAGCTGTACTGAAAAAATATATGTGGGAGTTGTAACTATGAATCATATTGTTCCAAAACTGCTGATATATGGGGATATGCCGCGGGATTCCATCCTGATGGAGTTGAGTTCCATTTTTGCCGCTTTTGAGGCGGGGGCTGTGGCGGATGATGAGCTTGTAACCCGCATTCACCGTCAGATCAAAAGAATTCTGGAGGTGGCCACCGATTATGGCTTTGATGATAATCTATGGCAAAATTACCTGACCTTTTTGCTGATCACCAGCGAGAATCCCTTCAGCATCACCTGTGAGAAAGTGGGCGCCAGTGTGGGCAGCGTGAATTATTTCGCGAAAGGGGATTTTCGGGCTTTTAAAGAATTGTTCGATTACGATTTTGGTACGATTGAGGAGAAACTGCATATAGACTGCTTCTCAAGGATCACACATTATCAGGCCATCAGCAAAAAGGAATTGATGTACAATAAAAATGTCAGCGAAAAGGTGCAGGCACTGAGTGCGGCGCTTGCCGGAGCAAAGGACGAAGAGGAGTTTTTTGACCGCGTTACCGGGTTCTATAAAGCATATGGCGTAGGAATGTTTGGCTTAAATAAGGCTTTCCGCATTCAGTCCGGCGATCATGACGGAGATGTCACTTTCCTTCCAATCAATAATATGGATAAGGTGATGCTGGATGACCTGATCGGTTATGAACTTCAGAAAAAGAAGCTTGTGGACAACACCCGCGCCTTTGTGGAGGGCAGAAAGTGTAACAACGTGCTGCTTTTTGGGGACAGCGGCACCGGCAAATCCACCAGCATCAAGGCGATCGTCAATCAGTTTTATCCCGACGGCCTGCGTATGATTGAGATTTATAAGCATCAGTTCAAGGATCTTTCCGGCGTCATTGCCCGGATCAAAAACCGCAATTATAAATTTATCATTTACATGGATGATCTTTCCTTTGAGGAATTTGAGGTGGAATACAAGTTTTTAAAGGCGGTCATCGAGGGCGGCGTGGAGACAAAGCCGGACAATATCCTGATTTATGCCACATCCAACCGGCGCCATCTGATCAAGGAGGTCTGGTCCGACCGGGACGATATGGAAACCGGGGGCGGTCTGCACCGCTCCGACACCATGGAGGAAAAGCTGTCTTTAGTGCATCGATTTGGAGTAACCATCAATTATTCCAAGCCTACGCCGAAGGAATTCAGGGAAATTGTGTTGGGGCTGGCGCATCGGGCCGGCGTAGCAATGTCCGATGAAGAACTTCTGGCTGAGGCCAATAAGTGGGAACTGTCCCATGGCGGCATTTCCGGCCGTACTGCCCAGCAATTCATAAATTATGTGCAGAGTATCTGCGAATGATCTGATAAAATCTGATAAAATATGAAAGGAACTTATCATGAAAATTTATATCTGTTTCCCCGAGGGAAAAGCAAAAACCCTCACCATGAGTTATGACGACGGCAAGCTTGCCGACAAAAAGCTGATCGGTATTTTTAACAAATACGGCATCAGAGGGACCTTTAACTTGAACACCGGCCTGATGGATCAGCCCGAGCGTATTCCCAGAGAGGAAATCAAAGACTTGTATCAGGGCCATGAGATTGCGACCCATACCTATACCCATCCGACCATTGCCCGCTGTCCCTCCACAGAGATTTACAGGGAAATAGTGGAAGACAGAAAAGGCCTGGAGGCCATCACCGGGTATCCGGTGAGAGGCCATGCCTATCCCAACGGTTCCGTCAGTGAGCAGGTTAAACGTATTTTTTCGGACTGCGGTATCGCATACGGCCGCACAGTGGAGGAGACCGGAGGCTTTGAACTGCCTGCAGAGTGGATGAACTGGAAAGCGACCTGCCATCATAATCATAATCTTCTGGCGCTGGGAGAGAGCTTCTTAAATTTCAAGAAGATTCAGTATCTTAAGTGCATGTATGTGTGGGGACATTCCTACGAATTTGACAATCATAATAACTGGGAGCTGATGGAGGAATTCTGCAAAATGATGGGAGGGCAGCCGGATATCTGGTATGCCACCAATATTGAGATTCATGATTATATGGAAGCGTCGAAGCTGCTGCAGTTTGCGGCGGATGAGAGCTTTGTATATAATCCAACCGCCATGGATCTGTGGCTTTCCGTGGATGGACAGATTGTGAAAGTTGCGGGAGGAGAGAAAAAGAACTTATGCTGGATATCTTAATTGCGATTTTGTTTGGACTGGTGGAGGGAATCACTGAGTGGCTGCCGATCAGCTCCACGGGACATATGATTCTTCTGGAGGAATTTATCAGCTTTGAGAACGTCAGCGAGGATTTTTTCAGCATGTTTGATGTGGTCATTCAGCTGGGCGCGATTCTGGCGGTGGTAGTTTTATTCTGGGGGCGGTTATTTCTTTTCAAAAAGGTCAGCGACCAAAAGCATCCGTCCGGACATATCACCATTGACATGGATATTATCCGAATGTGGATCAAGGTGTTGATCGGCTGTATTCCGGCGGCTGTAGTGGGCATTTTGCTGGATGATTTTGTGGATGAGCATTTTTATAATGGGGTCGTAGTTTCCCTGGCGCTGATTATTTTCGGTGTGGCGTTTATTTTGATTGAGAACTGGAACAAGGGAAGAATTCCTGCTGTTAATTCTATTGAGGAGATGGACATTAAGACCATTCTGATCATTGGATGCTTTCAGCTTCTGGCGGCCATTTTCCCGGGTACCAGCCGCAGCGGAGCCACCATTGTGGGCGCGCTGCTGATTGGCGTCAGCCGTACAACTGCCGCGGAATTTACGTTCTTTATGGCGGTGCCGGTGATGGCGGGAGCCAGTC
>JAJQGR010000226.1:0-3644 GCA_021200345.1 Lachnospiraceae bacterium
AGATCAATCTGCCCTGCCTGAAGCTTGGTCTCCTGCAGGCAAAAGAAGTCCGCGTCAAGTTTAGCGAAATCCTCCATAAAATTTTTGCCCACGCAGGCCCGCAGACCGTTTACATTCCAGGAAATAAATTTTATCATATTATATGTACTCGCTTTCTGTCGTCTTTCTGCATCACAAGTCTACCTTAACACCCGGCATTTGACAAGTGCCCTCATAAAAATATTTTTCCGGCTGCGCGTTTGGATCATTTTTTGGAGGTTTTCCGGTTTCTTTTCATTTTACTCTTGCAATTTTTCAGATTTGTGGTAGAATATGACCTTGTTGAAGGGCTATTAGCTCAGCTGGGAGAGCGCCAGGTTCGCAATCTGGAGGTCAGGGGTTCGATCCCCCTATGGTCCACGGTAACGCGCACGAATGAATCTATCAGGATCCTGCAGTGCGCGTTTTGTTTACCAAAGATCTGTCATAATCTACATAATTGATAAAGGAAGGAGGAAATCTTATGGAGGTTATGGAAATGTCTGACAACGAATTAAAAGAGCAGCTCATCAGAGAATATGTGAACATCCAGAGACTCAAGAACTCAAAGGACAGAGACAGAGAACTGGCATATCAGGAAAAAGTCCTGAAAGTCAAATTACAGACTCTCGGAATTCCCACAGAGGATCTGGAGCCTTAGATTCACATTCCAATATACAAAAGATAATTCAGGCCGGATCTGTTCCCCAGAAAGATCCGGCCCTTATTTTTTAACTGCGAGGTGCCCCGCTGACACGGACATCACGGTATCCGGTACATTTCATCTAATGTAACCAGCCGCAGCTTCCGCTCATTCTGTTCCTGCCTCAAAGCATCCGCGAAACCGCTCTTACTGAAAAAGAAATAATAATACTGCTCGAACCCTCCCATGATCCGGGCATACTCCTGCATCATCTGTAATTCACTGAACGGGAGTTTTTCATTTTTGAACTTACAGGAACCGATCACGGCGCTTTTTGCCTCTGCTAAGATTGCCACAACATCAATTTGCGCCTGTTTGTGTGTGACCGGATTTCCTCCCCACCACTGGCCGATGCTCTGTATGTTCATGGGCAGATTGTCTTCATAAAACAGCAGATAATCCCTGCACATTTTCTCAAATACACGTCCCATGTAATCGTGCAGTCTGTTTTCCACTGCGGAAGCATAAATTCTTTCCATACGATCAGATACAATTGCAGCCATATTGGGAGGAATAAAAGTATACCAGAACCGGAAGAAAAAGTCTTCCAGCTCATAAATGGGCCTCTTCGAATTTGGCTCCGTGACAGGCGTTTCCCGTTTTACGATTCCCAGAGTCATCAGATTCCCGATATACTTTGAACATAAAGAGCTCTCCATTCCAACTGTTCCTGAAATCTCCGAAAGTTTTGTTTTCCCGGAAGCAATAGCTGAAATAATCGCGTTATATGTGGCCGGTTCCCGAAGCTCCTGCTTCAAAAGATTGGATGGTTCCTCAAAAAGCATGGCGTTGTTATTAAACAGGACATCCAGCAGATTTTCTCTGATCGTCCTGTCCGGAGAAAACTGCTCCAGATACAGAGGGACACCGCCGGTTACACCATATAAACATCTCTTCGCCTCTTTTGGTCATCATGATATCCTATATTACAATGACCATTACGGTGCCTGTCAAGATGCTTTTCCCTCCATCACTTTCATCATAATCGACCACAAAATGATCAAATTTTTTCACATCTGGACAGACTATGAGGCGGCAAAGCCGGAAATCTAAAAGCTATAAAGCCTGCGCATTTTCCAGATACCGTTTCATGGAGGTGATATACTCCTCCCCGATCCGGCTTAAGGTCATGTTTTTGCGGGTGATATATCCAATCTCCATGACGGCGTCAGAATTCTGGCTTTCATCCTCAAAGGGCACCGCCACATAATCGCTGCCGTTGAGCTCCTCGCAGATAATGCCGGAGCAAAGGGTGTAGCCGTTGACGCCCACCATCAGATTCAGCATGGTGGCCCGGTCGTTGGCCTTGATCGTCTGAGAGTACTCTCCAGTGGTAAATATTTCCTCCGCGTAATAAAGGGAGCTGTGATCCCCCTGGTCAAAGGTCAGACAGGGGTAAGGAGCAAGCATCTTCAGGTTCACGGATTTCTCCGCGGCCAGGGGATGCTTTTTCCAGAGATACACATAAGGCTTACAGTCCACCAGATGGTGAAACTCCAGACTGGCATTATTCAGTATTTTCTCCATGGCCCTTCGGTTAAAGTCGCTCAGATAAAGAACCCCGATTTCACTGCGCAGGGTGCTGACATCGGCGATCACCTCCCGGGTTTTGGTCTCCTTGATGGCGAACTCATATTCTGAAAGATCCTAATGCTGGGCCATATCCACGAAAGCCTTGGTGGCAAAGGAATAATGCTGGGCGGAAACCGCAAATTTCTTTTTCAGCGATCCACCCTTTCCATATTTGCGCATCAGGCCCTCATACTGAGAATAGATTTCCTTGGCGTTATAGAGAAATTCCACGCCGTCGTTTGTCAGCGTGACACCCCGGCCGCTGCGGTTTAAGAGCGTAACCCCCAGCTCCTTTTCCAGCTCCTTAATGGCGTTGGTCAGGGAGGGCTGGGAGACGTAAAGCTTCTCTGCCGCTTTATTCAAAGAACCGGTTTCCGCAATCGTAATCATATAGGATAGTTGAGTGAGCGTCATCATTTCCTCTCATTTCTGACGGACAGGTCAGTCTATCATTCGAAGTAAGCAGCTTTCTACTCAGGATCTGAAGAGCTGCTCCCAACTTTCTGATTTGCCGACTCCACCATCTCTACCTGCACATTCTTTACAGTGACACCGTCAATCAGGCTTTCATCAAGTCCGTTTTTCCCCGCTCTGACCATAAGATTCTCAAAAGTAAAATTCTCCAGCCGGTACTGCTCCTCATTGGCCTCCACGTCAAAAAAGATATCGCAGTCGCACTGACAGTCCCGCACGGTGATATTTCTGGCGGTGGAAATGGGCTTGTCGGTACGCCCCTTCAGATCAAAGAACTGAGTCCAGGGATGAATGGTGATAAAGCTGGAAATTTTTGCCCTGACCTGTTCCACAGTAATATACTCATACAGCTGAGGAGTATCGGGCCTGAGCTTTAACCACAGCAGGTTTTTGCCCTCCGGCACCTGGATTCTTCGCACCAGAATGTTGCGGTTATGAACGGACTCGGAACCGCAGGTCAGGCAGCCGTGGCAGAAACCGTAGGTGCAGTCCTCCACAATGATGCGCTCATTCATGCCGTTCTCCGGCTGGCTGTCCGCCCAGGGTCCCTTGCCGCCCTTGAGCACCACCGAATCGTCATTCACCTCCATATAGCAGCCCTTCACCAGAAAATCAGAGCACACATCGATATCGATGGCGTCGGTGCTGGGAGCTTTTACCGGAGCCATGGGAGAAACAATACGGCAGTTTAAATATTTCACATGGCTGCTTCTGTAAATATGATTGGTCCAGAAATGAGAATTCTGAAGATTTAAGCCCGCCACCAGTACATTCTGAGAGTTGGAAATATAGACCAGCCGGGGGCGCTGCTCGTCCTTATTCGTGCACTGTGGATTCCACTGCCGCCGCAGCCAGAAAGCTTTCCAGGAACGCAGCC
>JAJQGR010000226.1:3654-8229 GCA_021200345.1 Lachnospiraceae bacterium
CAGGCCGTTGCCGTCGATGGTGCCCGGGCCGCACATGGTAAAGCCGTCGACGCCGTCCACGTTGATCAGCGCCGCGAAATACTGACAGGTCTCGCCCTCAATGCGGGTTAAGCAGATCCGATAATCGGAAATGTCATCGCTGCCCTTCAGGGTACCGCCCTGGGCCACATACAGATTGACCCCCTGTCTGAAAAATAAAGAACCGGTCAGGTAGGTTCCCGCGGGCACCACGATAACGCCGCCGCCCTCTGCCGCCGCCCGATCGATTAACGCCTGGATTTCGGCCGTATGTACCTTTCCGTCATCCAGGATGCCATCATATTGAGTCAGCACATACTGTCTGCCCAGCTCCTCCAGGGAGGGAACCTTCGTATCATAAAACCATTCGTCGATGGGAGTGCCATCGGGGAAAAATTCTTTTGCCGCCATCATTTCTCCTTGCTATAGTACGCCTTATTATAAGTATGGCACCCGCAAACCCGCAGGTTTATGAGTGCCATTTGCTGATTGTACAGACTTTTACAGCCGGATCATCTCCGAATAGGCCATGATGTAGGGTCCGCTGCCCTTCCCCTCATCCGGCATGTAATACTCCGTATTCTCGTAATTGTTGGTGTTGTTGGCCGCCGCCTTCATGTAAATATCCTGAAGACCGCCCTGGTCAAGCTTTAACTCCGTCATGGCCGTGAAGGCTTTCACCGCGGCGTCCCTGTAAGAGGGGTCAAGCCAGCCCTTGCGCACACCCTTCAAAATGGTGTAAACCATCATGGCCGTGCCGCTGGTCTCCAGGCGGTTGGTTTCAGTCACCGGGTGATCCGCCAGATTGGCCCACATGCCGCTGTCATCCTGATATGGCAGCATGCCGTCCACAAACAGCTTCAGGTTGGGTTTGATCACATCGACCAGCTCTCCTCCGGCCACATCCATCACATCCACCATAGCCATGGCATACCATCCCATGGCGCGGGTCCAGTGGAAGGCGCAGACATCGTCCTTACTGTTGCAGGCGTGATAATACATGCCGTTGGGCGCCAGCATGGTATCGGCTACCCACTGAAAGCGCTTTTTGATCAGATCCAGCTGGGCCTGATCGCCGGTCTTTGCGGCGTAGTGAGCCAGGAACGGCTGCAGCATGTAAATCCCGTCCAGCCACACCTTGAACATGGGAGCATTCCCGCCGGCCCAGGCGTGCCAGTAGTTATAACCAAGATCCTCCTCCATGAACTCCAGCGGCACAATATTTCCTTTGGAATTCACGTGAGTGGTATCGGTCAGATCCCGGTAGAGGGCGGATGCCAATTTCATATAATCATCCTGCCCGTCCGTCATTTTCATGACCAGCGCCGCGGTCTTGTAGCAGTCCGCCCCGTGATGATCCACATAACCAGCCAGCCGTGGGTTCAGAGACACATTTCCTTCCTCGTCCTTCATCAGCATGGCATCCAGGTACTCTTTGATATAATCATAATAGCGCTTCCCGGAATCCGGATCGGCGGCATAAACGTCATAAAGTCCCTCCATCACCACGCCGTTGTAATAGCTCCAGTCAAACAAATAGGGCTTCACGGACGGGGTCCGGTACTCATTGTCCCAGGTAAAAAAACGATGCTCGTCATTGACCACTTCTTTGGGCACGTTTTCCACAGAATCCACTGTCAGGCCGTCAATATAGGCCCGCGCCTTTTCCAATACCTTCTGTAACTCCATAAACACATTCTCCTTCTCTGCTTTTTATTGCCGGCGGTTACCTCACCCCATAAGGTACCGCGCGAATGCCATATTTATTGGCCAGGCTTCCGGTCATGGTCACTTCCAGCTCATTTTCTCCCTCATGAAGCAGATCCTTCACTTCAAAGCGGTGAGTAGGCCAGAACGAAACCCCCGCATCCTGTCCGTTGACCCTCAGCTCCGCCATGTCATAACCGTCAAAAGTGATCATGGGGATTCCCTCCGCCAGATCCTCCGCGGTAACCTCCAACGTGGCGGTATAGGTTCTGGTGCACTCAAAGGTATTGCGGCCTACCAGCGTAAACTTGGGCTTAGGCAGCCAGGTCCGTTTCGGGGAAACAGGCAGGGCTTCGAATTCCTCCTCGCTGCAGGTAAATAACAGCCTGCTCTGCCTTGGACGCATATAAAGCCTGATCTGTGCCCCGTCCTGCGCCTGAAGAGACGCCTGGCGGAACGCCTCGTCCCTCCAGATATCATATTTGCCAACCCTGCCGGTAACACCGGGCAAAGTCAGGGTGGTCTCAATAATGCGATTCCCCTCGTTGGTCAGGAACCAGCATTCCACGCCGCCGCGGATGAAATGGGCACAGCGAAGAGCGGGGGCTGCCGGGAAGCACAGACAGTCGGCCATAGCCTCTGTCACCTGACGAGCCGCCTGAGGGAATACATTTTCCGCGTCATTGAGCACCGTCTGATAGCGTTTGCCCTGACAGATCAGCTCGTGAGTCTGATCATCCACCGTGCAGTCCTTCCAATAGCTTTCCGGAATGTACTGGAAACCGGTCTGACTTTCAAATAAGGGCGCCACCACCTCCGGGCACAGCGCCCGGTTTTTACATAACACCGCCACAGGCGTATGTAAGTCCGCGTCCGTCATCAGGCAGGAAAGACGGCGCATATAGCCAGACCAGCGATGGTAATAAGGCCACCAGATGTTATTGGGTCCCACATCCGGCGGACGCTCCTCTTTCCGTTTGCCATCAATGGAATAATAAAAAGCGTGGGGAACGAACAGATTAACCCCCCGCACCGCCAGCCAGTCCAGATACCACTTCATGTCGCTGCCGGAAAACTGCCAGGGGTTATTGTCCGCGTTGCAGGCGCCGAAGCACTCGTTGGCGTTGCGTCTGCGCCCCATCAGCCTGGCGGCGTCCGCGCTGCACTTGGCCATGGTGGAATCCATCCCCTTCAGACCGCCTTTCTCGGGGCTGACCCAGCGCAGCACCAGATCCTGTCCGGGAATATGAAAATACTTAAGCACTTCAATATCATCACTCTGGTGTGGATGTCCCATCAGACAGATGCCGTGGGAAGCGCACCAGTCGCTGAGCTTTTTGTAATATACCTGGCCCTCCCGCTCTAAAATCAATCGCTCATACAGGCGGGTGTCGTCATTTTCCCTCTCAAAAAACATTTCTGCCAGTCCTGCAAGATTGCCGCCGGCCTGGGTAAAGATCTCCGCGAAATCATGGCTCCAGGCAAACATTCCACGCACATTTCGCCCCATAATACTGGGTTCATCCGTAAAAAAGGCCTTGATGGTGGTGCCAAAATACTCTTTAAACTCCCGGTAATAAGCCTCATGGGTCAGCTCGATAAAGCGATCCACCGCCGCCGGATTTAATAAATCCGCGGTCAGCGGCGCGTTGATCTCGCCGTCCTCTTGATCCCAGTGAATGCCCCGCATGGTGCCGCCGGTTTTTCTGACTACTAAAAACCGATCCCCGACCTGGGCCAGGAGCTCATCCCCGGACTGCATTTTTCTGGTCAGGGTAATGCCCTCGCTGGCAAGCTCCGGATGTCCCTGCACCACCTGTCCGTTGGCCGAGCCGGAAGGGTACATTCCCTCGTCATAAAGCACCACCGTCATCCCCAGCCGCTCAGCTGTCTCCACAGCGGTACGAATATAGGAAAAATATGCCTTCGACAGATATTTAATCCGTTTCGGCAGCCCCATCCGCGGATGAAGCACTACACCCGACACCCCATGAGCCGCGAAATCTTCCATCTGACGGATGATCTCCGGACCAGACAGATTGCCGTTCAGAAACCAGAACGGAATCGGGGTATATTCATCCCCGGGGCTGTGCAGCATTTCCAAAAGTTTCATTCTGTTTTTTATCCTTTCAGATTTACAGTCAGAGAACAAGCGTCTTTCTCTGCCCTTTTCGAAGATTATAACATTTCAAAACCACACAGTAAAGCTTGACATTCCAAAAAAACAGGATAAAATCCACACTCTTTTGCTTTCCCTTTTGGACATTTTTTTCACTTGCGCATTCCATTTTCGCTTTATATAATGGAGAAGTGAGCTAATCAGCCAATCATAAGCCGCTTTTATTGACAAATGCCAAAATGGCCATGGCCATGACGAGTCTTCCAGCTTTTGTCTGACACGGCAAAAAGGAGAAAAAATGAATACCATCGAACAGATTATGTACTATACCGATCCGGATCGGGCCGAACTCTGGTGGGAAAAGCCCGCCGACGCGCTTCCGGGCGCCGAATATCAGATTTCTCTGGACGGAAATGCTGCCGGCAGGACAGATAAAACACATTTTACCATGGAAGGGCTGGAAAGTGGAAAGGAATATACCGCTTCCGTCAACGGTCAGTCCGTCACTTTTACCACTCCCCTGCCCCGAACCCGCATGGATGTCACCGCCGCCCCCTGGTGTGCCAAAGGCGACGGGCAAACCATGAACACCGCGGCTTTACAGAAAGCTTTCGACGATTGCCCCGCGGGCGGCGCGGTTTACTTTCCCGCGGGCACTTACCTTACAGGAGCGCTCCGGCTTCACAGTGATATGGAGCTTTACCTGGACGAGGGCGCCGTTTTGCAGGGCA
>JAJQGR010000036.1 GCA_021200345.1 Lachnospiraceae bacterium
CTCTTCCCATCCGCCATCCTGCGCCGGTCAAAGGAGCAAGGACACTGTCTCCGGAGCAATCCGCGAATATCGCGGCTCTGACCTGATGGTAAACCTGCGTCGTCAATTGCCATCCGGTCACGGACAGGATACGATTTCCATTCATTTCCGCGCGAAAACAGGTACAGTTGAGCAACAATGTCAGGTTTTTTTCTTTCTTCGCCATTCCGTAGAACACACCGTCCAAAAGAGAAAAGTTCATATCCGGATTCCGATAGATATTCTCCAAATTCAGCTCTTCAACAATCCCTGTTTCCCGCATGTCCGCTCCATCTGAACCCCGAATCCACATTCGGATCTCACTGGAGGCATTTCCTCCCAGCATGGGCCGGTCCTGCATTAAGACCACTCTGCTCCCGTGTCTGGCTGCGGACAGGGCCGCGCAAAATCCCGCCAGTCCCCCGCCCACGACACAGAAATCCGCCTCATGCATTTTTATCACAGGATCCTCCATGCCTCTTCCTCTCAGCATTGCCATTTGATTACTCCTCCCATCAGTCGCAAATCATATATTTCCGCATTACATCTTCTCAAACCTTTATCCATATCTTCCCTTCCGCCGCTCCGCGCCCATGCAACAAACTCTGTATAAATTGCAACAAATTTTTCTTGTGCATGAATATAAACACGAAATATACTGACAGCATCTAAGGAACGGTATTGACAGCCGTACAGCAATCCAATAAACAGGCGCATCTGTACACCATATTTTCATCAGGAGGGATCATCATGAAACTGAAGATTATGAGCAGCAATATCTGGGGAGATTATTTTGGAAATGAGATCCCGCCGCGTGCTTTGCAGCTTTCCGGAATATACCACAAATATTCTCCGGACATTCTGGGACTGCAGGAAATGACGCCCAACTATTATAAAGACGCTTTCCTGACTTACCTGTCCGATCTGTACACACTGGTTCCGGTTCCCACTTCCGGCCAGGGAAATTATACACCCCTTTTGTATCAGGAGAAACGTTTCCGTTTACTTGACTGCGGATGGGAACCGCTTTCGCACACTCCGGATCAATCCAAAAGCCTGACATGGGCCATCCTGCAGGATAGGCAGACGGCCAGAAAGCTGGCGGCCATCTCCACACATTTCTGGTATAAAACAGAACACTCATCTGATGACGATATACGCATGTGCAACGCAAAGCAGCTAAGCTCCAGAATTGTCGAACTGGAAACAGACTACGGCTGCCCGGTCTTTGCCTTTGGCGACTTCAACTGCGGCACTTTCAGTGAGCCGGTTCTGTTTTTAGATTCCCGGGGCCTGCCCAGTGCGCAGCTGACCGCCGAAGAATACCGGGACAATGTTTCCTCCCATCACGGCGATCCTGTCCGGGGAGAGGACAGTCTTTACCATGGAAGCCCCACCGCCCTGTCCGCAGATCATAGTCTTGATCATATCATTTATACCAAAAAGAGCGTGTCGGTGAAAGAGTATCATGTGGTGACAGATCAGGCGGCACTGGATGCCACTGACCACTCTCCCATTTATATCCTGGCTGAAATATAGAAAGATCACAGATCAAACCGCGGTTTCTATAAAGATCAGCCCCGGCGCGCTGTTGATCAGTTCCAATATATCCGCCGAATCTTCCCGGTTACTTTTCCGGACTGTCAGCGACACCCCTACACTCCGCTTCATGCCGCTCTTGGGCTTTTGCACTTCAATGGAAGAAATGGACAGATTGTCGGCGCGCAGAAGATCCACCAGATCATGGACATGCTCCACACTGTCCATTTCAAAATATACCATAAGCACTCTTGAATGGCGGAAAAACATTTTATCAATTCTTTTAAAGGCAACCATAGTGGCTGACACGGCAGCAGACCCGACAATCGCGGCCTCATAATAACCGATCCCGACAGCCAGTCCGATGCAGGCGGCGGCCCACAGTCCCGCGGCAGTGGTCAACCCGCGTACTCTGTGACTGACATCGGTAGAAATAATCGTCCCCGCGCCCAAAAAGCCAATGCCGCTGATGACCTGCGCACCCAGACGCGCGGTATCTGAACTTTCAGAAATATACAAAGTAATATACTGCCCCGTCAACATGGCAATGCAGGCGCCCACGCAGACAACGATGTGTGTCCGAAATCCCGCCGCCTGTCTGTTGATTTCACGGTCCAGTCCGATTGCTCCGCCGCAGATGATACACAGGGCCGACTTCACCAGAATGGCCGCCATTCCCGTTCCGCGTAAATCTTCTAACATCACAACACCACACAACTGTGAGGTTCCAGTACTCTTCCCCGCACAGTTTCCCGTTCATCTCTGAAATTAAACAACGCCGTTTCAACAGCCCCGCTCTTTTTATGCACCGCCTCCAGAACGGAGCAAACCCCTTTCGTCCAGAAATCCACCGGCCGGGCGTCATAAGCCTGCGGTTCCTTAAGCAGCTTCTCAATCAGGCGGCTCCGATCCGCAGACAGCGTCGGAAAGTTATCGCTCATCATAAGCATTCCCCCGGTCAGCCGGACAATTTCATACCAGAGCCTCACCTCATTCTCCTGAAGCTCCGTGTTGTCATCACGGACAATGAGAGTATCCGGATCATTGTTCCACAGCCGTTTGTTCATATAAGTGTGCCGGATCACGTTGCGGCACACATTGGGAACCGTGGGCGCTTCATCATTGACTTCCCGGTCCGGCGCCCAGTAAGGCGTAATATCCGTGGAAATCCGTTCTCCATCCACCAGACCAATGACCGGACCAAAGGGAACCGTGCAGCCCAGAATGTACCCATCCTCTCCAAACCCCTCCCGGATGGCCTCCAGACCTCTGCGAAGAGCCTGCGCTCTGGTTGCCCCCGGGTCAGCCAGCACCCCCTCTCTCACAGAAGCCGCCGTCATCATGAAATCCAGCTTCACATAGTCAAATCCCAGCTTTCTGATCTGCGCGAACAGAGACCTGAAATGAGCCTGCACTTCAGGGTGAGTGCCGTCAAGGACCGCGGCCTGATGTCCCCTCCAGGGAAATTTCATAATCACATTGCCCTCCGGATCATGAATCATCCATTCCGGATGCTCCTGCAGAAGAATGGAATTTTCCTCCGCCAGAAACGGCGCCAGCCACAGTGCCGGAATAAACCCTCCCTCACGGATCGTGTCCGCCACAGCTTTCAATCCGCCGGGGAATTTCTCATTACAGATCAGCCAGTCCCCCAAAGCCCTCTGATACCCATCATCCAGCTGGATATACCGCATCGGGAACCGGTCCTGGTTTTCCTTGAGGAACCCCACATTCCGGCGAATATCCTCCCCGGTCACATTGTCGAAATAGTAATACCAGGAGCACCAGCCCACCGGAGGATCCATTTCAGTCCGGGCACCCATTTTCCGGCCCAGCAAGGACGCGTACCTGCATTGCAGGGCGTATCCGTCCCTGCCCCACAGCAGGGCAAGTGTTTCCGAGCAGACCGTTTCCCCATCCTCCACCAGCATTCCATCGCAGCTGCTGCGGACATCCAGACTCAGAACTCCGTTTTCTGACAATTCAGTCTTAAAATGCCCAAACTGATCCCCTGTGGTCACAAACCCCATAAGCAGAGTTTGTGAGGTATCCGGATCGCGAAACATCATCATATTGTCTGCCCGGAAATGATTGGGAAGGGCAGAGTAATCCTCAGGCTCCGCCACCGCGTACTGCAAATAAGAAGAGCCAAAATGATAATCACAGTCGCCATACCCGCGCACACCGCAGGGACTGGCCATCTGCCAGCCTTCCAGATACAACAGCAGCCCCGGCCGGCTCAGAAAATCCTCCTGATTTTCTTCCCGGTGCCAGTTCAATTTGTCCAGCCGGATGCCTCTTCCCGAATGATTTTCCAGCCTTATTTTCAGAAAGACAACCCCATTTTCATCCTCCGCCGTCTGGGTAAGCTCAAGACCCTGAAGCTCAGCCTCCCGGGCGGTATATGTTTTTCCCTGCAATATGATCTGCGGAATCAGATATTCATGCACGTTTTTCATTCCAATATCTCCTCAAAACCATTTATCGGCAACGTTTCCTCCCCCCAGATCTTTCCCTGCTCCGTGATATATTTCACCCGAATTTCCTCTTTGGTCAGAATGATCGCTCCGCTGATGTGCCGGTGCTTTTCCATATCATTGTAGGAAGAACAAACCTGCGCGCAGGGACGGCCAAAAGAATCATGAGCCCCTCCCCGGTCCTCCAGAAAACAGACATGGAGGTGGCCGGAAAGCCACAGGACCGGTTTGACCTCTTTTAACTTGGCTGCCCACCTGGCATAACGTTCTTTCTCAATATCAAAGGGAGGCTCTATGCACCAGGTAATAGGATGATGACTGATCACCAGGCGGACCGACGCGCTCCTGTATTCCCCCGCGGCAATCACCCTGTCCAGGAACTCCTCTTCCTCCTCCCGGAATGCCTCACAGCATATGGTATGCCCGTATTCCTCACAGGCATCCACCTTGTCCTCTCCCGCGTCCAGCACAATTCCCCAGACAGGACCCAGCTGAAAGGTATAATAAGATCTGCCTCCGCTCACCGGTGTATAATCCGCAAGCTGCTCCGCGTATTTCCCGCGCATGTCATGGTTCCCCCTGGAAAACACACAGGGAACCCGCCCTTTGGTAATGGCGCCGGAGATAAGATAAATATTTAAAAAAAAGGAAATATCCTCACCGGAATTGGGGATGTCGCCGTTCATAATCAGCAGATCCAGCTGATCTCCAAAATAGCTTCCACTGCTGACAGGCTCCTGCACCAGGTTGTGAGCATCCGCCAGATTCACGATATGGTACGCCTCTTTTTCCATCAGCGGCCTGAAATCATACGTCGCGCTCTCCAACTCACCGCAATCCGTAAAATAAGATTTGCGTTCATTGATCCTTCTCAGATACACAACATACCTTTTCTCCCGGTCCAGGACTTCCTGGGGCACATGAACCAGATGCAGGAACTTCCCGGAACGAAGGATTCCATTGGAATGATCATAGTAATGTTTTTGTCCCACCTGCACCCACATGGTACACTCTTCCCTGACAGGGACGCAGATCTGATATTCCTTTTCCACCGCGTAAACGGAGGGAAATGCCGCCGCAAGCTTCAGAATTTGATTCTCCTTTTCCATGACTGCCATACCTATCCTGCCCTTTCTTCCTGTTCACATCATGATCATTTTTTCAAATATGGGCCATGTGTCTTTCGCCGAAAAGCGATGTCCGCATTCCCCGATCACCATTTGACAGTTTTGCGCCGCTCCCGCGGCCCGATAGATTTCCTTTACCGTTTCAAAGGCGCTTTGCGCGGATTCCAGCGGGAAAATATCATCCTCCCTTCCCTGAAAGATCAGCAGCGGCCTGGGCGCGATCAATACCGCCAGGTCTTCCATTTCCATGTATCTGGCGATTCCCGGAATGTAATTGCAGGCGCAATGATAAAGGCTCATGATGGAGGCATCATACCGGTTAAAGGAGCAGGAATCCAGAACCGCCTTCAATTCCGGAATCACCGCGGCCGCGTGATAGGAAGCCGTTCCCCCGCCGGAAGTACCCATGACAGCCAGCCGCCCGGTATCCACCGCTTCAAACTGTTCCAGAGCCTTCACAAGGCAGCGAATATCGTGAATCCTCTCTCCCAGCAACGTATGTCCCACCATCAGAGACTGCATGGCGATCTGATGGCACATTGCTCCTCCTTTTACGCCGGTCTTTTGCTCCCCAAAGCCTCTCTGCTCCATCGCCACAGCGGCGAATCCCCGCTTTACAGCCTGAAGAGCGTAATCCCCGTCCCTGCTTTTTGAAGCCTCGTCGCCGGGATACAGAAACCTTCCCATGGAAATATGCATTCCCGTACTGTGTCCCTGCAGGCAGATCACCAGCGGAAGCTTCTCTCCCTTGTTTCTGTCTTTTGGAAGCATCAAATGCGCAGGAACCCAAAAATCCGGCTCTGTCTCCATCAGAAAACGGATTTCATCATAATCCTCCGCGTCCTGTCTTTCATACTCAACCCTCACCGGGACATTCTCCCTTTCTTCCGGCATTTTCAAAAGCTCACGGTATTTTTCCCCGATCTTCTGCCGCTGAAACGATAAAGGCTTTTCTCTGTCAAAGGACAGGGTTTTATTCGAATTTGCCAGTCTTACATAATGTGCGGTCATTTTATCCATGCTCTCACCTCACCATTCTGTCATCTTTTAAATCTGTTGTTTCAGTCTGTCGTTCTCTTTTTGATATAATCATAGCAGCGTGCGGTTCCCTCCCTGACATCCCACGGATTTTCATACTCAAACAACGCCGCTCCCTCATAGTCTTTCAGGGCCTCCAGAATGCCTCTCCAGTTCATCTCTCCATCCCCGCAGGCCGCCGGCCGCAAATGTCCTGACGCAAGAGGCACAAACTCTTTCAGATGGACCATGGAAACTCTGTCCCTGCAGATCTCATACACCTCCTCCGGCTTTTGAAGCCCCACAGCCCATAAATTTGCCGGATCATAGCACACTCTGACCGTTTCCGGCAGCTCTTTCAGCATCCGGGCCAATGTCTCTGGGTGGGAGGAGGTACTCATAAAATGCTCCACCCCGTCCCGAAAGGTTCTCACTCCTCCATGGGTCTCAATCACCAGATGGACATTCCTTTTCCCAGCATAGGCGTCCGCTTCCCTGAGACTGGAAATCATCGTCTCCCAGCGGTCTCCCACCACCTCCTTTACCGGAGAAAATCCGGAAAATATCCTCAGGTATTTTACTCCCAGCCTGCCGCAGATATCACACACCCGCCTGACTTTTTCCAGATCTCTCTGGTTTCCTTCAGAAAAATCATTCCCGGTGGACGCGTAATCCAGTCTGACTCCATATTGAAAAAATAAATTTTTGACCTGTTCCAGCTCTTTTTCTTCCACGGTAAGAGGCAAATCCCCAGGGGCGTTGGCTATCCCCAGCTCCAGAACCTCAAATCCCATCTTACGGGTAAATTTCAGTTGTTCCTCCAGGGGCATCTGGCGAAATCCCCAGGCCGCATTTCCAAATTTCATATTTCCCTCATTGTCTGCAAATAAAAATTTTTACTGTTAATCCAGGAACAGTGTCGGCAGGTCACACAATGCCCCTTCCGAATCTCATCCCGAAATTTCTCTGACAAATCATTTTCAAATATTTCCATCAGCGGCTTCTCTTTCACATTTCCCGCCGAGAAGTCATAAAAGTCCGTACAGTACAGCACGTTCCCATCCCAGGCAATGTGAATATGAGAAAAGGGCGAACGGCAGTAAGACAGGCTCTGCCCATGGGGCAGCCAGGTTACCTTTTTGGGGTAACGATTGGCAAGTATCTTTGTCAGTGCCTCTTTCTTTTGCTTCTCATCCACCCCGTCGGCCACCCAGGAATCGATTTCCGCCGCATCCATTCCGAAGCATTCTTTCATCCACAGCGCATACTCAGCCGCCTCTTTCTGACTTAACGCGATCTGATCCTGAAGGATGACCTCGTCACAGGGAAGAGCGCAGAGCGTATCCGGCAGCTTTAGCAGTTTGTCCAGATTATCCCGGGTAATCACAGCCATGATGGAAATTTGGGCGTTTCCTCCGCGGATGAGCTCCAGATTCCCGGAAACCTTATCAAACACCCCTTTTCCTCTCACCCTGTCATGACTCTCCCGATCCCCGTCAACAGAGACATAAATATGGCAAAATTCCTGTCTTAAAAGAGAAGCGTATCTGTCCATCCTGGTTCCGTTTGTGACAAGGCCAAGGGCAAAGCCGTTTTCACGAAGCAAAAGCGCCAGCTTTTCAAAAAACGGGCACAGAAGCGGTTCTCCGCCCCACAGCAGAATATCCGGGGAAGCTCCCGTTTTCTCCCGATAAGCAACCAGCTGAGCAATCACATTTTTCCAGTCCTTCCACTCCATCTGCGACCCGGCGGCATCCGAAAAAAATCCCCTGTTTCCCCACTGGCCGCAAAACCAGCATCGGAGATTGCAGTTTTTTGTAATCTGAAAATGCACCAGTTCCAATTTCCGTTCATTGTTTGGATCCATACCGCCACTGTCCTTTCCCCGTTTTTCCAACAGTCTGTCTAAAATACAGGTTCGGACTTTTTATCTCGACCAGTCAAACAAAATCTTAAAGCAGTCGGCTCCCG
>JAJQGR010000021.1 GCA_021200345.1 Lachnospiraceae bacterium
TTACGCCCCAGGAGATGGTGGATCTGGATATGCCGGGAATGGGCAGCGGATCAAAATTTGACGACGCACCGGGCAGTCCGGCGATCCTTGTGGAAGAGGATGGTGTCAGGAAAGATGCGGTGAAGACCGACTGCATTTACAGCGGAACAATTAGCGATCGGCAGGTGAGCAATCTGAAATTTGTTACCTATGATGGAAATCTGGGCGGCATTATGGTAACCGGGAAGAAAAAATATACCATTGACCGGGCAACCATGAGCCTTTCAGGGAAATGTCTGGGTCTGGGCCTGGAACGGGCCGGAATTTTTGCTTATAACGGCGCGGATGTGACGGTTAAAGATTCTGTGATTTACGCCAATGGGATGCGGCGCAGCTGCTATACGGTCATGAAAGAATCCATTTTCCGGGCGTATCGTTCCACATTTATCTGCATGGGAGCGCCCTTTGGGCCGGACGCGCCTGCTGCGGAGGAGCAAAATCACTTAAGGGGGCTGTTCGGATGTACCTGGGACACTGCCAGAACCTGTGATATGCAGGACAATTCCCAGGAATTCCTGTATGACTGCACCATTGTGGGCGATGGCTGCTGCTGTCTGTCTGTGGACGGCTCTGAGGGCTTTAACCGGGTGGAGGCCAATGACTGCCGGATGGTAACCACCAAGTCCGGTTATGGCGTTTATTCTGACACCTTCTGTCATATTGTACTGAACCGCTGTGATATGGATATTGCCAGCACCGCGGGGGTTCTGGCGGGAGAATGCGATCTGACGTTCAACGACTGCAGGATCAACAGCAATCACTGGCTGGTGGTAGGCCACTGTATCGTCAGCCTTCCGACCCAGCGCTCCAGCCTGACCATGAAAAACTGCGAGTGTGACAGTGATCTGGACGCTTTGTCCGTGCGCAGCTGCAATCTGTACGCAGTGCTGGACGGATGCAATATCCGGCCAAAGACAGGCGTACTTCTCCGCTCAGAGATCAATACGGGCAAGGGCCCAAGAGTGGCCAGACCGGCACAGGGAGAGCCAATGTATGGGATCAGGCTGTTTTTGAAAAACAGCGTCTATGAGGGAGATATTATTCATGGAGATCCGGAGAGGGACTGCGGCGTATACCTTGAGAACGCCCGCCTGAATGGCGCGATTGAAAACTGCTCCGTGCGGTTTGGCGCGGGCAGCCGGTGGAATGCCACAGGAAGTTCCCATGTGGTGATTGACGGGGAGGTTGACCTGTCAGCTATTTACGCACAGTCCGGCGTCACTGTATACGCGAAAGCCGTTTCCGGCGCTGGAGAGTATCCTTTGACGGGTGGAGGGAAGATCATAATTGAATGTGAATAAAGGAAGGAGATTTCTATGAAGACAGTTGAAGAACGAATCGCGCAGGTGGACGAGATTTTAAGTCGCGGCGGCCTGGTGCTGACCGACCCCCTGATGCGGGGGAGCCTGAAAAACAAGGTGTTTGAGGATGGTTCCTGTACCGGGTATACTTTCCGGCTGAACAACTTAAGCTACCGCGGCGTCTGGATTTCTACCATCGAGGGGCTGGAGCTGAAGGTGGACGGCGAGCCTGTGGATCACAGGGATATGACGCTGGTGCTTGGCAATTTCTACTGCACCATCGATGAGTTAAAAAATAACAGCGACGTTTTCTGGGGATGCGCGGATAAGTGCTACATAAACGTTAATAAGGTAGGCGGCTTAAGCGCCGGTGACCATGAGATCGAGATTGTCATCACCAAACGGAATGATTTTGGCCATTCTTATGGTGAGGCGGAGGACGTGGAGGGATATCTGCGGGACGCCACAGAGCTTCAGCATCCTACCGTGGTGCGCGACCGTGCGGTTTTCACAATTTAGGGAGGTAACAATATGAATCGATTAAAACACAGTATTACCCTGTATGGCTTTGGCAACCGGTATGTCCGCGGCCTCTGCACCTTTGAGGATACGATGGAAAAAGCGAAAAAGATGGGCGGGGACGGAATTGAGATCGTAGCGCCGCAGATGGTACCGGGACATCCCAATCCATCGGATGAATGGATCGATTATTTTAAGGACTGCTGTCAGAAATATGAGCTGACCCCGGTCTGCTACAGTATTTATATTGATAATGGCAAGCATAAGGGACATTACCTTTCTGAGGCGGAGCGCATGGCGGACACTATTTCCGGTATGGAGATCGCAAAGCGCACAGGCTGCTCTATCGTTCGCAGCCAGGATCCGCTTCTGCCCTCTACCATGGAAAAGCTTCTTCCCTATGCGCAGGAGCTGGATGTTCATCTGGCCATTGAGATGCACGGACCGTATACGCCCTCTACCCCGATTTTCCAGGAGTACGCGGAGCTGTTTGAAAAGAAAAATGATCCGCATCTGGGAGTAGTGATGGATTTCTCTTCCTTTTCCTCAGGAGCACCGTCCAACTGTCTGAAAAAGTTCCCGGATGATCTCTGCAATAAGGAACTGCTGTATAAAATCAATCGTCTTTACGCGACAACGGAAATTCCGGAGAAGGATCTGATTGATATGATTTACGCGGAAGGCGGAGACGACGCGGATGTGCATGTGGCAAAGCGCAGGATCTTTTCCATTGATGCTTCCACCGCTCGTATGGGAACCCCCTACTGGCGCACAAAGCCAGACTATGAGGGCTTCCGCAGTCTGCTGAAATACTCTAAGTATATGCACGGCAAGTTCTATCACATGGAAGATGACCTGACATGCCCGGGAATGGATTATCCCAATTTCCTCAGGATTATGAAAGAGGAAAACTACACTGGCTTCATCGCCTCTGAGTATGAGGGAGACCGATATGACAATACGGTCAGCGATGAGGACCAGATCCGGCTCCATATTCAGATGCTGGACAAGCTCTGGGACGAAGCCTGATATATTTTACCGGAAACATTCAAATCAGAATCAGACAGAAAGACGAGGGAATAACATGATGGTAAAAAAAATCGGAATAGGTATCATTGGCTGTGGAGGCATTGCCAACCAGAAGCACTTGCCGGCACTGTCTAAACTCAGTGAAGAATGTGAGCTTGTGGCGTTTTGCGACATTATTGTGGAGAGAGCGCAGAAAGCCGCGGCTCAGTATGGGGCTCCCGGGGCAAAGGTTTATGAGGATTATCATGAGCTGCTGGCCAATCCGGAGGTGGAGGTGGTGCATGTGCTGACTCCCAACGTGGCCCATTGCCCGATTACAGTGGACGCGTTTGAGGCGGGAAAGCATGTACTGTGCGAAAAACCTATGGCTCACTGTACCGCGGACGCGGAGAAGATGATCGCGGCATGGAAAAAATCCGGCAGGCAGTTCACCATTGGTTATCAGAACCGTTTCCGGCCGGAGGTACAGGCACTGCACGCGGCCTGTGAGGCGGGAGAGCTGGGAGAAATTTATTTTGCCAAGGCTCATGCGGTCAGACGCCGCGCGGTTCCTACCTGGGGTGTTTTCCCCAATAAGTCCCTGCAGGGAGGCGGTCCGTTAATTGATATCGGAACCCATGCTCTGGATATGACATTGTGGATGATGAATAATTATAAACCTGTCAGCGTCAGCGGCAGTGTATTCTATAAGCTGGGGCATATGCCTGAGGCAGTGGAGGGAAACAAATTTGGCCCTTGGGATCCGGAAACCTACGAGGTGGAGGACTCTGCGTTTGGGTTCATCAAGATGGAAAACGGGGCGACCATTTTCCTGGAGGCATCCTGGGCGTTAAACACGCTGGAATCCAGAGAAGCTTCCACCACCGTTTGCGGAACACTGGGCGGAGCGGAGATCATCTCCGGCATGAGCCACCCCACGGACCGGCTGATTTACAACACCAGTCGTCACGGGCAGCTGACACAGGAGGAAATGTCTCCCTCCGGCGGAGTCGCTTACTTTGACGGCGCCAGCAGCGAGCCCGGATATCTGGAGGCAAAGCAGTGGCTGAACGCGATCCGCACCGGCGGACGGCCTCTGGTGGATCCTATTCAGGCCTTTACGGTCACACAGATTCTGGACGCGATCTACTGGGCGGCGGAGAGCGGAAAGGAAGTATTCCTGAAAGCCGCGGAGTAAGACTGAAAGAGGGGAGAAAACCTGTATGAGCGTAAAATTTGGAATTATCGGCTTTGGCTTTGTGGGCCATGTGCATGAGAAGAGTCTTGTGGAGGAGTTCCAGGGGGAAGCGGAGGTAACGGCCATCTGCGATATTATCCCGGAGCGCATGGACGACGCATTGTCAAAGAACGCGAAAAAATACACCAGTGCGGACGAACTGCTGGCGGATCCGGATGTGGATGTAGCTGTGATTTGTGTTCCCAATCATCTCCATCTGGAGATGGTGGACAAGGCGGCGCATGCGGGAAAGAATATTCTGTGTGAGAAACCGGCGGCCATGACCCTCAGCGAATTTGAGACCATGATGCAGATCGTGAAATCCTGCGGGGTTCCTTTCACTGTGCATCACCAGCGCAGGTATGACAAGGATTTCAGAACCATCAGGGCGGCTTACGACGCCCAGGAGGTTGGAAAGCCCTATATGCTGCAGTCCAGACTCTATGGCTTTAACGGTAATATGCATGACTGGCATGTCTATAACAAATATGGCGGCGGCATGCTTTTGGACTGGGGTGTCCATCTGATTGACCAGTTTCTCTGGATGATTGACAGCCCGGTGAAGACGGTGTACGCGATCATGAATAATGTGATCAATTTCTAGGTGGATGATTATTTTAAGATCCTTCTGGGCTTTTAAAACGGCATGTTCGGGGATATCGAGCTGGGAACCTATTTCCTGAGAGATCAGGATGACTGGTTTACCCATCACTGGATCCTGGCGGGAGATCAGGGAACGGCTTATTGCGATGGCTTTGCTCCTACTAACGGTACGGTGGCGACCACCACCAGACTGTTGACCAGCGTGGAAGGAAAGCTGACCATGACGGCCTCCGGCCCCACCAGATCCTTTGGAACGCCGGATCCGGGGCTGATTGTGGCAAAGCATATTCCCACGGCCACCACCTCCTATGGTGACTATTACAGAAATTATCTGGATGCGTACCACGGAAAAGGAGATTATCTGGTGACGGAGGAGCAGATGCGCAGGCTTCTGACCGTTGTGGAGGCTGTCCGCACATCCGCGGCCGAGAACCGCACCGTGGAGCTGCAGGCTGTTTGAAAGGAAAGGGAGGACAAAAATGAAACTCGGATTAGTGAGCGCTATTTTGGATACCTGTGATTTTGAGAAAGCCGTTGATACGGCCGCCGGGGTGGGCTACCAGTGTCTGGAACTGGCCTGCTGGCCCAGTGGCAAAGCGGAGCGACGTTACGCGGGCGTCTCTCATCTGAATGTGGATGAACTGACGGACGAAAAGGCAGCTTATGTGAAAGAGTATCTGGCGGAGAAACATATGGAGCTGTCCGCTCTGGCTTTTTATCCCAATACACTGGATCATGACCTGGAAAAGAGGGCGTTTCAGATCGCTCATCTGAAAAAAGTGATTGCCGCCGCGGCAAAGCTGGGCGTATCCACGGTGACCACGTTCATCGGCCGTGATCAGTATAAAACCGTGGAGGAAAATCTGGAGATTGTGGCCAGAGAATGGCCGCCCATTCTGGAGTACGCTCAAGAGATGGGCGTGCGGATCGCCATCGAGAACTGTCCCATGCTGTTTGGGCCGGATCAGTGGCCGGGCGGACAGAACCTGATGACCACTCCTGTGATCTGGAGGCAGGTCTTTCAGATTCTGCCTTATGAGAATCTGGGAATCAATTATGATCCTTCCCATTTTGTCTGGCAGATGGTGGATTACATCCGGCCTTTGTATGAATTTAAGGATAAAATTTTCCATGTTCATTTCAAGGATATCAAGCTTTATCCTGAAAAGCTGAGAGAAGCAGGGACCATGTCGTATCCCTTAAGCTACATGAGTCCCAAGCTTCCCGGCCTTGGAGATGTGGACTGGGGAAAATTTATTTCCGCCCTGACCGATATCGGATACGACGGGTACGCCTGCGTGGAGGTGGAGGACCGGGCCTTTGAGGGAAGCTTTGAGAAAGTGGTAGACAGTCTGGTGCTGTCCAAAAAGTATATCAGCCAGTTTATGGTTTACTGATGGCTGGTTACAGGAGGGAGGCTTTTTTGAGACTGCCGAAGCTGACAAAATTTTTTGTGCTGACCAATGTCTGGGGGTCGATTATCATGAGCATTGTTCTCAGCATGATGATGCCGATCCTCAACGGCAGGTCGCTGACATTAAACGGGTTCTGCACCGGCTTTGTGGTGTCGTTCTTCACCAGCCTGGCGTTGAAGCTGTTTACGCCGCTCATCCCCTTAAGCGGAAAGCTGGCGGACTGGTCCGGGGCGCCCAAAGGCACCAATGCAAGCCAGCTGGTTTCCACGCTGCTGATGGCCGCCTGTATGGCGACGATTATGAGTCTGGTCATGACATTGTGGGGGATCAGAAACGCGCCGAATATTTCTGAGATCTGGTTTTCCAGCTGGATCAGGGCCTGGCCCTACGCGGTGCTGATTGTCTATGTCATGGTAAATATCAGTCTCTGGACCGGCAATCCGTTGGTGAGGAAGCTGCTGGGAGAGAAAGAATAAGCTGTCATTTTCATACGAGGAGAAACATCAATGACTTCGGAGAGAAATGCCGTGCGGGAAAGAGCAGAGTGGTATGAAAACAGAATAAAGGCAAGCTGTGAAGACTGGTGCGGGATTGTGGGAAATGCGTTGGAAATCGACGAAAAGGAGATGGAGAATTTTCTGGGCCGCACCGATGAGTTTAAGGCGATCATTGCCCGTTATCTTGTTTATGAGGCCAGACAGCTGACGGTGGAGCATCATCAGGCTGACGAAGACCAGGTTCCTCCTCTGTTTGATCATTATTACTCCCGGTATGAGCCGCTGCCTGTTGAGGAGCAGGTCGCGTTGTTAAAGGAAATGATCCCTGAGCTGAAAAAAGCGGATCTGACCCTTGCCGCAGGACAGATGCCGGAGGGCGCGGAAGGGTATTTTGCCATTCCCCGCTGGGATGCGTTGGCGGATACCTATGAGAACGCGCTGCAGAGAATGTTTGACCTGCTTTACCAGTATCGATACTGGGATATCTGTGAAGGAGAGAGAAAAGGAAAATTCTTTAACTACCGGGCAGGCAGATTATCAGAAAATTACCTGAGAAAAAATAAGAGAAGTCAGGATATGTGGAGAGAGCTGTGTAAAGAACAGCCTGGCTGTGACATCCTGGTTGTCCCGGCACAATTTGGCCTGCGCCACGCCGGCAAGACCGTGAGACGGGTCAGAGAAACGCTTGCGAAAAACGAATTCGGTCTGGATACTTTTGCTGTGGGTGCCATGCTCCTGACGCATCCGCGGAGAGTGGTGGAGTATGATGACTTGTGGATGTACTGCCCTGGCGATGAGTACTCGCTTCATGGTGACGGTCATTATGATTGTACACCGCTGTATTTTTTCAATACGGGACAGATGGAAATGGATGTGATCAATTACGAGAGTTTTCGAAGCGGAAGCGTCACCGGATTTATCTGTTGATTAACGAAGTTTTTGGGAGCAGAGGACAGGGAGAATGGCAGACAGAGCGTTCGATGAGAGACAGGGGCAGTTGAATGAAGTAATTCGTCAGGCAGCGGAACGAGGGCTGGAGCTGACAAAAGACCTTCTTCCCATGGATGAGCAGACAATGCGGAGACTGGAACGCCGCTGGGATCAGTTTGACGCGGCCATGATGCGCCGGGTAGTGACAGCTGTGCGTATGCTTTCCGCTAAAAGCCAGGAGGAGGATGAGGAGGTGCCGTCTCAGTTTGGGTATCTGAAAGGATATAAACAGGTACACATGGGAATGGAACAGCTGACAGGCTATGTGCCAAAATCCGTTTCCTGGCAGATTGGAAGGCTGCATGAAATTCTTCCGCAGCTGGGAGACGCGGATGAGACGATTGCGGAAAGACCGCTTCCGGAGGGCGCGGAATCCTGGTTCGCCATTCCCCGCTGGGAGCTGCTGGCGCCGACCTACGGGGAGGCTGTGGAAAAGGCGCTGGATCTGATCAATCAATTTTCTCCGGATAAGATTTACAGCTACCGCACAGGCAGGCTGGGACCGGAATATCTTCGCCCGT
>JAJQGR010000348.1 GCA_021200345.1 Lachnospiraceae bacterium
TTTAGAAGAGATTGTGTTTCATGAAAAGCAGGCAGATTCTTAAAAGAGTCTGCCTGCTTTTGAAGTTATGCTTTTGATGTGGGGCCGATGATCGACCAGGGTTTATTCGTCGCCTACCCGTTTTTCAATATTTGCGAGAGCTTCTCTGATCACGGCGATCATGCTCTCATCCTTTTCACGGGAGAGAACCAGGCGGAGGTGCGTTATTACATAGCTGTCTCCGGAAAGTCCCAGTGTTTTGATGATTGCTTTGCGAACTTCCGGATCGGGATCCTCTTCCATGCGAATCAGAACATTCTGAGAATCCTCAGTCTGCGGCACCTGCCCCAGTCCTTCAATTGCGGCCAGACGAACCTCTTTGTCCTTATCCTGAGCCAGAGAGATCAGTTTATCGGTCTTTCCTTTTTCTACATATTTAGCTACCTTTTCAATTTTTCCCATAATTTTTGTCCTTTCTTTGGTAAATCACAGAGCTTAATTGTTTTAAATGTTATAGAAAAAATAGCACAAATGTAAATGCCGGTCAAGGTGGATGAACAATCGTTAATTAAAATTTTATATATCTAATAAAAATAAACAGATAATAAACCGGTTTTACTTGCCTGTATTTTTGGCGCGTGATACAATGAGCGCAAGCAGAGAGGAGGATTTGTATGGCTGAAAAGTTAGATTACAGAAGAACCTTTTTTATTGGACTGGCATTTATGTCCATCAGCGCTTTCTGGCAGATGTATGATAACATTATCCCGCTGATCCTGACGAACAGCTTCGGGATCGGAGATACTCTTACCGGCACGATTATGGCCATGGACAATGTACTTGCCCTGGTGCTTCTGCCGTTTTTTGGCGCAATGTCAGACAGGGTGAACACAAGAATCGGGAAGCGGACCCCTTTCATTTTAACCGGCACATTTCTGGCAGTCATCTTCCTGATGATATTGCCTCTGGCAGACCGGATCAGAAATTTACCCCTGTTTATCGGCGCATTGTTTTTACTTTTGCTGTCCATGGGACTGTATCGTTCCCCGGCAGTGGCCCTGATGCCGGATTTAACGCCCAAACCCCTCCGCAGCAAGGGAAACGCGGTGATTAACCTGATGGGAGCCGTGGGAGGAGTTTATACACTGATTATGATCCGACTGCTGGTTGGATCCGGAACCACCCCTGATTATTTCCCACTGATGTCTTCTGTCGGTCTTCTGATGATACTGGCGGTACTGATTTTATATAAAACTGTGCCGGAGAAAAAGCTCAGGGACGAAATGGAAGAGAGCCAGCGGCTGACCGGCCTGGATGTTGCGGCACAGGCGGAAAGCAGTCTGAAAGCAGGGAGAGGTGTGAATGCACAGGAACCAGACGCTGAGAAAAAGGCACAGAAGCTGCCAAAGGACGTCTTTCGAAGCCTGATTTTTATCCTTTTGTCTGTCTCTCTCTGGTACATGGCTTATAATGCGGTTACCACGGCGTTCTCCAGATATGCGACCAGTGTCTGGGGATTGGAGAGTGGCGCTTATGCGAACTGTCTGATGGTAGCGACTGTTGCGGCAATTATCAGTTATCTGCCCATTGGTTTTATTTCAGGGAAAATTGGCCGTAAAAAGACGATCATGGGCGGTGTGATTCTGATGGCGGGCTGTTTTCTGGCCGCATCTTTCTTTGGACAATATCATGCAGCGATCAATATCGGGTTTGCCCTGATTGGCTTTGGCTGGGCGGCAATCAATGTCAATTCTTTCCCTATGGTGGTGGAAATATCAGGCAGCGGAGATGTGGGAAAATATACCGGTTATTACTATACCTTTTCCATGGCCGCGCAGGTAGTGACACCGATTTTGTCAGGCTGGCTGCTGGAACATGTATCCTATAGAACGTTGTTCCCTTATGCCACAGTGTTTTCCCTTCTGGCGCTGCTGACCATGTCTCAGGTCAGGCACGGGGATTCCAAACCGGAGAAGAAAGCCAGTCTGCTGGAAAATTTTGATGTGGATGACTGAGATATTTGATTTGAATATAAAGAACAAGGTGCGATAACAGAAAAGTGATATTTTGAAAAAATCAGGATGGTGACAGATATGAACTGCAAAAAAGCACTGATAACAGGAACAACCATCGCAGCGGAAATCACAGGATTGTATCTGGCGGCAGTTTTTCCGCGTGGCAAAAAGGATCGGGCAGACCGAACGCCCTTTCTGTATAAGACATCTTCCGGGAATGATCGCTGGCTGTACGCTCATCGGGGACTTCATGACAATGAAAGTGAGGCTCCGGAGAATTCTATGGCAGCCTTTCAGAGGGCAGTTGTAGCAGGATATGGAATTGAGCTTGATGTCCAGCTGACGAAGGATAAGGTGCCGGTGGTTTTCCATGACAGTACATTGAAACGGGTATGCGGTGTGACGGGCAGCGTTAGTGATTATACCTTTGAGGAGCTGCAGAATTTTTCCCTTTGTATGTCGGAAGAACGAATTCCCAGATTTGCGGACGTGCTTCGCCTGATCAATGGACAGGTGCCTTTGATTGTAGAATATAAGCTTGAGTCCTTTGATACGGAGGTCTGTGTGCTTGGCAACGACCTGCTTGACCAATATCAGGGACTTTACTGTATTGAATCCTTTCATCCGGCAGCGGTTCACTGGTATAAGAAGCATCGGCCGGATATCATGCGCGGACAGCTGTCCATGAACTTTACTGTGGATCCCCAGAATCGCAGGAAGCCGGTCTACTGGCTTATGACATATCTGATGTTTGATTTCTGGACAAAGCCGGATTTTATTGCTTATGATCACCATGCTGCAAACAATCTGTCTTTCCAGATCACGACAAAGCTTTTTGGTGCGTTACCGGTTGCCTGGACCATCAAAAGTAAGGAACAGCTTCAGGAAGCAAAAAAGAACTTTCAGCTGTTTATTTTTGACAGTTTTCGCCCGGTGGAATAACGTGCGGTATAACAGACAATGATGAAAAAGTCACCATATGTTAAAGTGAAAAATGAGAGGAGGGTACATAATGGAACGCACGCGATGGTACAAGGACAGGGTATTTTACCAGATCTGGCCCAGGAGCTTTATGGATGGAAACGGGGATGGAGTGGGCGACCTGTGGGGAGTGCTGGAAAAACTGGATTATATCCAGTCTCTGGGAGCTGACGGAATCTGGTTTTCCCCTCTTTATCCTTCGCCGGGAGCTGACGGAGGCTACGATATCTCTGATTATCTGGATATTGCCCCGGAATACGGTGGCATGGAGGCTTTTAAACAGCTTCTTACTGAGGCGCATCAAAGAGGCATGAAAGTCATTATGGATCTTGTGATTAATCATACCAGCGACGAACATCCCTGGTTTGAGAAAAGCCGCCGAAGAGAAGAGCCCTACACCGATTATTATATCTGGCGGCCCGCAAAACCTGGCGGAAAGCTTCCAAATAACTGGGATAGTAATTTCGAGGGAAAGGCCTGGACCTATGACGATGTCCGCGGAGAATACTATCTCCACCTGTTTGCTGTAAAACAGCCTGATCTGAATATGGACAATCCTCTGGTGAGAGAGGAAGTGAAGAAGATTCTGCGTTTCTGGCTTGATATGGGAGTAGACGGCTTCAGAGAAGATGTGATCACCTTTATTTCCAAAGAAGAGGGACTGCCTGATGAGAAGCTGCCATTGCCTGCCGGAAAGGGAATTTCTCACTATAATCATGGCCCTCATATTCATGAATATCTGTCTGAATTTTACAGAGATGTGTTCTCGCAGTATGACTGTCTGACCCTTGCGGAGGCGCCGATGATCACGCCTGCAAAGGCGCTTGAGTATATTGAGGAGAAGCCGGGCAATGAGCTGGATATGGTCATTCAGTTTGAGACAGAATGCGCTGACTGTCTGTTTACGGACTGGATCCCAATGAAATTTTCCCTCCGGAAATTAAAAAGCGCGTTTTCCAGATGGCAGACGACATTAGATGGAAAAGCCTGGAATATGCTCTATATTGAAAATCACGATCATCCAAGGATTATTTCCCGTTATGGAAGTGAGAAGTTCCGTACAGAAAGCGGGAAAATGCTGGCAGTATCGTATCTTTTTCAGAAGGGAACTCCTTTTATCTATCAGGGACAGGAGATTGGTATGACCAACTGGCGGCCGGATTCGCCTGATAAATATAAAGATGTACAGACAATCTGGAAATATCAGAATACAGCGCTCAATCAGTCGGATGAGAAGAGGCTCCATCGCCTGTGGCGGTCTGCCCGTGATTCTGCGCGCACACCGGTTCAGTGGTCCTCGGAACCGCATGCCGGTTTTTCCCAGGGAAAGCCCTGGACTTCTGTCAATAAAAATTATCGCAGAGTAAATGTGGCCGCTCAGGAAAAGGATTCGGATTCATTGCTAAATTTTTACAGGAAAGCGATTGCTCTGCGCAAAAATCTGGATGTGGTGAAAAACGGCACTTATCAGGAACACGAGAAAAGCTCTTCACAGCATTATATATATTCCAGAGAGACCGCTTCGCAAAAATTATATGTCATCTGTTCTTTCGCTAAAAAAGAAACAAAATGGAAGTGCCCCAAAGGTCTTGATATAGAACACTCGAAATTAATCTTACAGAACTATAAGGAAACGCTGCCCGACAGACTTAAGCCTTATGAAACAAGAGTTTATCTGATGGAACAGTGAGGAAGCTGCGGGGAAAGGAGGGCGTTTTTGCCCTCTTTTCTGCCGTCATTTTATAAGGTCAGGGAATGATAAACTGTTCCGTCAAGCCGCTTCCACAGTATTTCTGTTCCTTCCAGGATCATGTAGCTGTGGGGAGTATCTTCTTTTGGAATGGAAACGCTCCCCGGATTCAGGTATAAATTGTCGCTTCCGAAGGATTCCCAGGCGGGAACGTGGGTGTGGCCATGGAGCAGCACATCTCCTGGCTGTAATGGCGGCAGGGATGATGTGTTGAAATGATGACCGTGGGTAGCGTAGATCAGCCTTTTTTCGGTAATCACAATGCAATAGTCCGCCATAATGGGAAATTTCAGCACCATCTGGTCCACCTCTGTGTCGCAATTTCCGCGGACACACAAAATTTTCTGCTTTTGCTCATTGAGCATGTCTGCCACAGCCTTTGTGTTATATTCAACCGGAAGCGGGTTCCTTGGTCCATGGTACAGCAGATCTCCAAGAAGTAAAAGCCGATCAGCCTGCTCCTGATTGAATGCGGCAAGCATTTGGCGGCAGTAATACGCGGAACCGTGAATATCAGATGCAATCATGTATTTCATAAATCATTTCCTCCATCCAAAGACTTGAGACTTTCGTTTTCATATAGCCTGACTATTGCTTAATACTATATCAGACAAAGGCAGAGTTGTCACGTTTTCCATGAAGAATCAATATTTTGTTTCGAAATCATGAGGAATACCGTGGATGAAAAATCCCTTGCTTTCATTCTTTTTGATGATTACAATGATGGATAAGAGGAGCCATGGGAGGTAAGCAAGGTGAGAAATATGAGTAATGCGAATTTTAAATTTAAAAGTGTGTCAGGCGCTGACCTGGTGGAATATTGGCGCGGCAATGAGGAGTTTGCTGATTTGTTCAATTCCAGTCTGTATTACGGCTTATATGGAATAGACCCGGAAACATTAAGGGATGATGATCTGGATTTTGCAAAAGCTTTTCCGGATGATCTATATGCAGGTAATATTGTGGCAAAGGTTTCAGACCAGACAAAAGGGTATTTCATGATTCTGAGCATTGACGCTAACTATCCAACAAATCACGCGATAGTGGAGAATTCTTTGAAATATGAAGCGGCCGCCTATGAAAAACAGATCAAAGGTCCAGGTGATGTTTATCCGGTGGATATGATCGTATTTTATGCGGGAAAGGAACGTTGGGAAGGTCCCAAAGCGCTGCCTGTGGGGCATAATAGAAAGCCTTATTTGAAAGAGCAAAAGCTGAATGTTATAGAAGCGCGGGTTGACAATCTGCCATTTGAAAATGAAAATAATAAACGACTGATCCAATGGATCAGGGAAGAATAATTCAGGTTTATTTTCATTAGATGCAGTCAAGTTTTTCTGAGTCTTGTCGAACGAATGTTTTTGTGTTATTCTGAATTATAGTGACAAAGTATAAGAACTAAGAAAGGACAGCCATGAAAGAAATATCCTACAAAGCTTTGCAAATGAACCCCATGACCCTGATTGGCCAGGAGTGGATGCTGATCACTGCCGGTACAAAGGAACATGATTATAATACCATGACCGCCAGCTGGGGCCACCTCGGCTCCATCTGGGGAAATAACATGCCGACGGCAATTTGCTACCTTCGCCCCCAAAGGTACACCAAGGAGTTCCTGGATAAAGAAAGCCTGTATACCTTGTCATTCTATCCGGAAGAGTATAAGGGTAAACTTGCTTACCTGGGGACTCAATCCGGAAGAGATGAGGACAAAATAGCCAAAACCGGTCTGACGCCAGCATTTGGAGAAGGATACACGTATTTACTGCTTTGAAAATATAATTTGAAAATATAAAAAACGGGGGACTAAGCGTGACTGATAAATACTCATATGAGAGAGATGGGCAAATTGATTTTTATAAGATATTCTTACCCCGTGTCAATCCGAATTTAGATATTGATGAAATTCTAGCTGATAACAATGACGGCGTACTGAATGGCAATTTGCTTGAATTTAAACTGCATGTTGCAGATCTGAACGCAGTCCTTTTTCAATGTATAAAGTACTTATCTGCCCTGCGTGTCAAGGGAAAGCCGGTTCCTGCAAATATCCTGATTATTGATCTGAACGCCGCTACTGTGTGGGAGTATCATTCTGCCTCGTATTTGCAGTATATTGAAAAGCTGTATTCCGGCGGCGCGTCAAAAGATAACAGAGATTTTATAGGCAGCGCTGCGGAATGTACTTTACACTATAATAATCCGCTCGACGCGGAAAAACTCATTATAATCCTAAAAGAAAACAATTTTACGAAAATTCACATAGACGAAAACTGTGTTGTGGGCTGGGCCACATCTTTCTACAGGCTTGTTCCTAACGCCCGGAAAGAAGATTTTCTTGGCGATGATACAGGAAAGCATAAAACGGTAGGTGAAATACGCCGTCCTGTACATTTTAAGGATTTTATCTATCCATACACAGGGGAAACGAATGTCAGGTTCAACTATCTTATGGATAAATTGAATGACTTCCTGCAAAAGAAAAACCTCGGCGCATTTTACACGCCGGAATTATACGCGGTAAAATCGCTTGAATTGGTGCGTCAGGCGATTGCACGAGTGCCTGCAGGCAATGACTATGTTATTATTGACCGTTGTGCCGGTACCGGAAATCTGGAAAGTCATATAACGGATGAAGAGATGCAGCACTGCATTGTCTCAACAGTCGAGTATTATGAATATAAGGTTTTGCAGGAATTGATTGGCGCAAAGGTACGTCACATCATACCGCCGATTGAAATGGCGGACACATTTAACGCCGGGCTTGTAACAGGCGCGGACGCATTGAGTAAAGAATACATAGATAACCCGGTTATACGTCAGTATGTAGATAACCCGAATTGCACAATTATTCTGTTTGAAAATCCCCCGTATTCTGAAGCGTCAAGCATTGAACATCAAAAAAGAAAAGCTGGAAAATCCTCAGGGTGGAAAAACAGCTTCGTTATGCAGGAAATGAGAAAAGATAAAACGGTCAAGGGGTCTGCATATAATGACTTGGGTAATCTGTTTATCTGGTCTGCATTCAAATATTATTTGCGTCAGCCGACAGATAGCTATGTTGTATATTCTCCAGTGAAATATTGGAAAGCACAGCATTTGATTAGCAGGCAGTTTTTAGGCGGGTTTGCTTTTAACCGCCGCAATTTCCATACAAACATTGACGCCTGCATTATGTGCGCACTATGGGGACAGGAATATTCGCAAATAGAAAGTTTTGATATTCAGGCCTTTGACATTACAAAAGGTGGGGTACTTTCTTTTTGTGGCAATTTGAAGATTTCCCGCATTCATAGTATTTACAGCCAGAAGTTCTATGA
>JAJQGR010000143.1 GCA_021200345.1 Lachnospiraceae bacterium
CACCAGCGCTCCGGAAACGACTATCTGCAGAAAGCCGTATTATACATTAAGAACAATTACCACAAAAATATTACCGTACAGGACATCGCGGATTATGTAGGAATCAACCGCTCTTATCTGTACCGGCTTTTCATGCAGGAGTTTTCCATCTCTCCCAAAAATTACATCTTCGATTACCGCTTCCACATGGCTACCGACCTTTTATCCAATACCGATATGACGGTATCCGCCATCGCGCTCAGCTGCGGCTTCAAGGATGTCAGCGCTTTCTGCAGCCAGTTCCGCAAAAGCACCGGCTTTACACCCAAGCAATACCGCACAATTGACGGCGCCAGGCAGATGACCTGGAAAACGGTGGATGATTAGAGCGCCTTCAGCTCTGAGCGGTAAAATACAGGGTTTTCTCCGCTCCCATCATGGTACCCCGTACCTTAATCTGGATTTCCCTGTCGCAGAAATGAAATTGAAATTTCTGCTCATTGCATGTTTCAATCCACCTGACCAGCAGCACAAGCTCATCTTCCTCCGCAAAATATGCGCTGCAGAGCGCCTGTCTGATCAGACCGTCCCCAATTTCATTATATCTGCGGCTTCCGTCCATGGCGAAGACAATTCTGGTGTCTCCTCCGGCCAAAATCATCCGGTCGCACTCAAAATCCAATGAAAATTCACCCATTTCACAAATGGTCAATGTATTCACATACTGACGTCCAAAGCCATAGGGATCAAAGGGCAAAAGCCCTTCCTTCAGGCTGTATTTCCGTCCGTTTATTTTTTCTGTCAAAGGACTGACTGGCATGTACCTGGCTCTGGGAAGAGAAAGCCTGGCCAGTCTGTTCTTCAAACGGGTGTCCGCATCCGGATCTTCAGGGATCACATCCTCATGGATCCTGTCAAGGAACTGCCACAAAAGATCCAGGGTCCGCTGAGGGCCGCCCCCGCCGGAAGCGTTTTCATTGATTGCGATGATCATATCCTTATCCGGGATGACGATGGTGAACTGTCCCATAGCGCCGTCAGCACGGTAAGCACCCTTTGGCGCGCACATCCAGATCTGAAAACCGTATCCCAAGAAATTATCCTTTGCCAGCAGATTTTGTGTGACAGAGTCTATCTGGTGTCCCACCGCCTGCCGTACATAATCCTCTGCCAGAATCCGCTCCCCGTCCCAGACTCCGCCGTCCGCGTACAGCTTCATCAGGCGCAGATTATCTTCTGTAGTGCAAAAAAGGCCCCCGCCTCCCGCTTCTATCCCGTCGGACATACGCAGCCATCTGTGATTGTCGGAAACGATGCCGATTTTGTCATATAATCTTGGCTTCAGATACTCCTGCAGGCCAAGCCCCGTTTTTTCTCTGATGATCGCTCCAAGTACCGTGGATCCGGCAGTATTATACATAAAAGCCGTTCCAGGCTCATGGTTTACAGGAATTGCCAGAAAATCTCTGACCCATTCTTCGGAATCCACGGGCATCTCGTCCATCCCACAGCCCATGCAAAGCACATCCCTCACCCGCAATTTTTTTAAATTCTCTGAGGGATGTTCCGGGATTCTGTCCGGAAAAATATCCACCAGCCGCTCTTCTAAAGAAAGAATTCCTTCCGTGTACGCGATTCCTATCGCGGTTGCGGTGTAGGTTTTGGAATGGGACTGCTGGCCATGCCGAATTCCGGGGGCGTAAGGCGCCCACCACCCCTCGGCGCAAATCTTCCCATGTCTCATGATCATCAATCCATGGGGCTCCCCGTCTCCTTCCTCCAGTCTGTCTAACAGCCATTCGATCGCCGCCGGATCTATTCCCGCTTTTGCCGGCGAAATACGTTCAAATTCCGTTCTCATATCCATTTCCAATCTAAATTATTTTACGTTCTGTTCCGGAAATCCACAAATGAAGACCAGGCGGATTTTCCCTCAGCGTCAGTCAGCTCCACCCTCACAAACCGCGTGTCCGGTTTGATCCGGTACAAAGCCTCCTGTACTTCTTCTCCGCAAACGGACCGGTCTCCCTCCCAGACCAGATTGGTAAAGAAAGCGATACTGCGCACCGGAGTTGACCTGACGCGCAGGAAATCTTTTCCCTCAAGGCGGACTTCCTCTATCGTAAACCTGGGTCCCTGCGTGGCATAAAAATCGCCGCGACGGATTGCTTTCAAAATGGCTTCCCGGCTTAGTTCTTCCGCTTTTACCATAAGATAGGAACAGGTCTCATCTCCATAATAGCTATGAGCGTCATCCGCCGCCATACAGGGCAGTAAAACGCCCCTTGTCGCCAGTGCGTCAATAAAAACGCCCGAATAAGGCCGACAGTTTCTGGGAAGCCCGGATGTGGTATTATAGATCTCTGTGCCGTCAAAGCCATGAAACCGGACCACATCCTCCACCCGGTTCAGGGACCAGGCCGGATGAGCGAGAATCGCAATTCCGCCCTCTTCATGGATCCCGTCAATGAGCTCCTGAGGAAGAGATTCTTTCTTTCGAATATTCAGAGGCATTCTCTCCATACCGATGCCCACAATATGGAAGATTCCCTCTTCCTCCACGTTCTGTCCGTAATCAAATTCGCATCCCGTCAGCATCAGAAAATCATCTCTCTGCCAGCCATCCCCGAATACCCAGTGATCCGTCAGCGCCAGGAAATCATATCCCGCTTCCCTGTACAGCTTAGCCACCTCCTGTGGTGTCAGTCTGCCGTCTGAGCGTGTAGAGTGTGTGTGCAGGTTCCCTTTGTACCATTTTTGGCCCATCTCATCAATGAACATATTGCTTTCCCCTCCGGTTAGTCAGTATGATAGAACGGTTCTCCCTTATGCGGTCCTCTCTATCTGATAATTTACTAGATTTTCCCTGATCTTACAATAGCGCTTTGGTGCATACTTTGTTTATTTTGTTGTTTGTCTCTTCCATGTATGGTTCTAGCCTTTGACAGCCCCCACCGTCAGCGATTCTATGAAGTATTTGTTCAGGAAAATATAAATCACAACCAGAGGTACCGCCGAAATAATCGCTCCCGGAAGCATCTTGGACCAGTCCGCCGAAGAGGAGGACGTCTGCATGTAATACAGGCCGACGGCCAGCGTTCTTCTGTTTTCGTTGGAGAATGTGACGATCATAGGGAACAGATATTCATTCCAGGCTCCCTTGAAGCTCAGCACCGCGATTGTGGCGATGATCGGACGGATCAGCGGCAGAGTGATCCTGAAGAAAATTCCCATAAAAGAGCAGCCGTCAATGGTCGCCGCGTCATCCAGTTCTTTTGGCAGCGACATGACAAATGACCGTATCATGAAAATGTACGTTATAGATCCGGTAAATATGGTCTGTACCACCAGCCCCACAAGGCTTTGATTTAAATGAAGCGCTTTTAATATCTGCAGCTGAGGATACATGGCGGTGCTTCCCAGCGCTACAAACATCATTGCCGTCTTCACTGCAAAGATAATATTTTTCCCCGGAAATTCTCCTCTGGCATACACATAACCGCTCATACTGTTCATCAGCACGCAGAAAAACATGGTGGCCGTTGAATATACAATCGTGTTCCAGGTATAAGTGGAAAAATTGGCCTGATTCCAGGCTTCCGCATAATTTTCCCAGTGCCATACCTCCGGCCATAAATTCTGTCCCGCAAGGATTTCTCCGGCGGATTTAAAGGAGGATACGAAAGCGTAAAAAATGGGATACAGTGCCACAATAATAAATGCCACCAGCAGAACATGGACCAGAGTTGTCTTCACATTCCGGGCAATTCTTCCTTTATGTTTCATTGTCAGCGCCTCCTTCCCTAGCACAATTCATCCAGCTTTTTGGTGATCCTCAGATATATCACCGTGATAATCCCTATGATAACCGTCAAAATAATCGATCCCGCAGAAGCATATCCAATTTCTGAGGTATAACTGCCTCCTCCTGATGTTGTGCCGAAAAACAGATTATACAAATACAGCATCACCACATTGGTCTTACCGTTTGGTCCGCCGTTTGTCAGCAGCATGGTCGTATTCATTGTCTTCATCGCTCCGGTAATCTCCAGCATCAGGATCACCTTGAAAATCGGCGCTATCAACGGCAGGGTAATCGAAAAGACACTGCGAAGCCAGCCGCAGCCGTCAATTTTCGCGGCCTCATACAGATCCTCAGAAACCCCCGAAATTGCCCCGCAGAAATACATCATATAGATGGGAAAATTCATCCATGTGGCCATCAGCGAAGTGACAAGCAACGCTGTCCATTTATTCCCCAGCCAGTTGACCGCGGTGTTTAAGATTCCTAAATCCATAAATATATTATTGATCAGCCCGTTGTAGGTGCGGAAAATATACCGGAATATCATTGCCGTTGTGGCAACTCCTATGACGGAGGGCAGAAACAGCGCTGTGCTGAACAGCCGCTTGGCCTTCAGAGATTTGCTGCACAGCAGCATGGCCAGAAAGAATGACAGCGGTATCATCAATACCATTCTCATCCCCGTAATAATAAATGTATTGGCAAGACTGTTCCAAAAGGTTGCGTCCGATGTGAAAATTTCTATGTAGTTTGCCAGCCCTACAAAGCTTCCCTTAAGCCCATCATAATCCGTAAAAGAATACCTCAGAATATAGTAGATCGGATATAAGGAAAACACAAAAAATCCGATAATCTGAGGGGAAAGGACCAGATAGCTCTGAAACACAACACTTTTTTTATATTTTCTCTTTCCTTTCTTCTCTCTTTTCATATATACCGCCTTTATCTATCAAAAAGGGTACCGCCAGCGATAACGCCTGCCGCAGTACCCTCTCCTGACATTCAGATTTTCACTTCATCCTGCTTGAAACCACCCGCATTTATTGATATGTCGCCGGATCAATTGCCCCATCTGCGATGGCGTCCTGCAGCCCCTGCGTAAAGGCGGCATTTGCGGCAGTGATGTATTCATCCAGAGTCATCTCTCCCTGGCAATACAGCAGAATATTGTCGCAGAGCCAGCCGGCGCCGCTGCTGTCATAGTCCACATAATTGCGGGGATACTCCCAGGCGTTCCACAAATCAACGTCCATAATTCCGTACTCATTCAGAAGGTCCATGATCTTATAGGTCTGATCTAAGACGGCGTCGGAATCTGCGCTTTCCAGATGATCGTTATTCAATGGGAATGACACGCCCGCTTCCACCAGCATGGCGCCCACCTCATCTCCATACAGCCATTCGATGACGCTCATGACCTTTTCCTGCTCTTCCTCGGTCAGATCCAGAACCGCGGTTGTGGCGCTGTACCAGGAACCTACAGAGCACAGCATTCCATAATTATTTCCATCCTCGGCATACAGCACATCAAGATCCCAGTCAAAGTCCGCCACATAGGTTGTGGTAAACACGGCGATATCCCAGGTCCATCCCAAAAACATTGCGGAAACTCCCTCGGCAAAATAGCTTCTGGCAGTAGCATTATCAATGGTCTCCGCTCCTGGCACGCAATATCCATTCTGGTAAATTTCCTTAATTGCTTCCAGTGGCCCTGTTACATTAAACGTATATGTCTGCTCATCCCAGTCGATGGTGAACAGGCCGTCCTCCTCTGTTCCTCCTCCCATCATCAGAATGTCGTACTCCGCATAGCTTGACCACTGCATCGGGATAGCCAGGCCATAAACACCGTCCGTTGTCAGAGCCTCCGCATACTCCACCAGCTCACTCCAGGTGGTCGGAGGCTGGGCATTTCCATCCTCGTCTACAAATCCAGCCTCAATCAGCATTTCCTCATTGTAGTACAGAGCCGGGCCGCCAAAATTGTAGGCAATCTTGTAAATGTCATCGCTGCCGGCAAATTTGTTCCAGTCACCGTATGCCACACCAGAGGCGCTTTCCCACTCATCCAGGAATTCCTGGCCGCCAGGCAGCATTGTAAACGGTATATTATAACCGCCATCCTCATAGGTAATTCCGCTGTTAGACTGCACGATCAAGGGCAGCTCGTCATTTTCCTGGGCCAGACTCAGCATATTCTTGATATCGGAAGAATAGGAAAAATCAATATAAATCCCCAGCTCTTTTCCTGTGGTCTCATTATATTCATCTATCAGTTCCGTCAAAAGGACTCCCTGAGAATTGCTGCTGCCCCAGACTTCGACTGTAAACAGATCTTCCTCGCCGGAAGTATCATCCGACGCAGTCTCTTCCGCTTCTTCCGTCTCCGTACTGGACTCTTCCGCCTCAGAACTGCTTTCACTCTCGCTGGACGATGAAGTGGAAGATGACGATCCGCAGCCGCCCATCAGGCCAACCACCATAGTAAGCGCCAACAGGACACTTAAAATTTTTGCACGCTTCTTCATTTTAACCTCCTTTAATTTTCTTGATTTCACCCATCAAGGGCTATTCATCACTTTATAAAATCTCTGCATACCAAAAAAGAAAATAAGCGCTGCAGCGATATCTCTTATTTCCATTTTCCGGCCGGAGCGATTTTTATCATTGCAACATTTTCACAAAGCTTCCTGCGGTATCGATCCGGTGTTTCCGCTTCTTACCAAATTAGATTATTTCTCATAAAGAAATATCAAAATTTTTGTGAATTTTTTGTGAATTGTTGAATTTCAAAGTTTTGATTACGTCAATTTTTATATTTTTCTTCTTTAAATTTTGATAATATTCTACATTTTTTCAAATCGTCTTTCTATGGTGTTTTGTTGCATGTTTTATGTTATTTGTTGTGTATTGTTTCTTTTTCCAACGTCAGTTCCATAGCATAAAGCCTTACCGTCACATATCCCCAGGTACGCAGAGGGAGCAGTTTTACCCTCATGATTTCCTGTTTCAGAGATATCACCCGCAGCTGCTGATAATTTTCACTTTCCTCATTAACCATTGTCCAGACGCCGTCCCCTTTGTCTACCCATACCTGCCAGGCACGCAGAATGGTGGCTGGCACTGCCACCGGTTCCATTTCCTGAGATACGTTGCACCGCATGGCATAACGCTTCGTGTCGCTTCCCTGATTCTCCCAGGTATCCCGGTTCAGATCGCAGTCAAAGACCAGCCGCAGATTCTCCACATATCTAAGCTCCGGCAGCGCAAGTATAAGCTCCTGTCCGATCTTTCCCTCCCAGACGTGATCCACTCCATTCACCCGGCGCTCCACGCCGTCCGTCAGTATGCTGACATCTAATGTCTGCGTTTTTCCATCGCAGACAAACACCGCCCCCTCCATCACAGCGTCAATGCGTTTTTTTACTCCCGGAAGATAACAGCCATCCTTTAAAAGAGTCTGTTGAAGCTCATCTATTGCATCCGGATCCAGCTGACCGGGATCCAGGCCCTTTTTTTGCGCTATGGCCGCGGCTGTTCCCACTGCCTGCCCCATGACCCCGCAGGTAGCCATCACCCGGGTGCTGGACAGAGCCGCGTGGGTGACGCTGACATTGCGGCCGGCAAACATCAGGTTAACGATATTCACGGAGTAAAGGCTTCGGTAGGGGATCCCATAAGGACCAGGAACAGGATGTTGAACATTGGGCCGCTCCTTCGTCATAAACCCTCTGGGATCATGGTCATCCATAGTCCAGCCTCCATAAGCCACAATGTCATCAAAGCGTCCTCCTGACATAATGTCATTCTGACACATCATGTACCCTCCCTCATATCGTCTGCTCTCCCGTTTTCCGGGCAGGAATCCAAGCCAGTCAAGCTCCCATCCATCGGAATTCACCGCACCGGAGTTTTTGATAAAATCCCACACTCCATAGGCAATTTTTAATAATTCATCCCGGATTTCCTCCGCATCCCGCAGAGAATTTCTGTCTCCGCCGATTTCCATCCACCAGAAATTGTCCCGGATCCAGGCATCCGGATCCTTCAGATTCATACGATATGGAAAATCCTCTTTCGTATATTTATAAGCCCATGAAGGAGCGCGAAAAGGCACATTTCTCCCAGTCTGCCTGGCCTGAAGCATACAGGAAAGCCCCATGGTCCCAGAATCCTCTGTCCCAAGTTCAATGC
>JAJQGR010000115.1 GCA_021200345.1 Lachnospiraceae bacterium
GAAAAAAAGTTATTTTGAACAATTTTTCATTTTTATTTTTGTATAAATTTACGTTTTTGATATTTTTTTCATTTTTACCTTGAATATTTTTTCATCCAGTGCTATGATGTGGCCACAGACGTGAAGGGCAGGCGCGCAGCCCATCACCGGTAGTTTGTTCCTATTCTAACCTTATTTTCAAACGGAGGAATTTCACTTATGATGGAAAAATTTCAGGCGGCCATGGAAAAGACCTTAATCCCTGTCGCCAACAAGCTTTCAGCCAACAAAGTTCTCAGGGCCATCAGCTCCGGCTTCTCGGCTCTACTGCCAATCATCATGGTTGGCGCCATTGCTTCCCTTCTTTCCGGATTAAACATTGAGGCTTATCAGAATCTGATCACCTCGATCGGTTTAAAAACGGTAGTCTCCTATGTTTCTACCTATACCACCAACATGATCGCTCTGTACGCGGTGTTCTCCATCGCCAGAGCCATGGCGGACCAGCTGGAGTGCAAGGCGCATTCCATTCTGGTAGGACTGATCGCCCTGTTTTTATTCCTGCTGAGCATTCCCACAGGCGTAGGCTCCGGCGATACTGCGGTATCCGCGGCCATCTCCACCAGCTACTTCGGCTCCGCGGGACTGTTTACCGCCATGCTGATTGGCATTATTGTTCCTTATATTTATAACATCTTCGTCAAAAAGAACATTGTCATCAAGATGCCCGACGGTGTGCCTCCGCAGATTGCCAACGGTTTCTCCGCCATCATCCCCACCGCCTGCCTGACTGTGATCTTCGTGGTAATCCGTCAGCTGTGCGCCCTGACCTCTTTCGAGACCTTAAACGGCCTGATTTACGGCATTCTGAAAGCACCGTTAAGCAACCTGTCCCAGAGTCCCATCACATTCCTGGTATTGCTTTTACTGTGCAACCTTCTGTGGTTCTTCGGTATTCACGGCGGCATGGTTACCATGTCTTTCCTGTCCATGCTTTACTTACAGCCCGCCATGGAGAACCTGGAAGCTCTGGCGGCCGGCACCGCGCTTCCCAATATGCTGACCAACACCTGGTGGTTCTGCCTGGCTCAGCTGGGCGGCTCCGGCGGCATCATCGGCCTGGCATTCTGCATGCTGTTGTTTGCAAAGAGCGAGCGGTATAAGGCTCTGGGCAAGCTTGCCATTCTGCCTGCCATCTGCTCCATTTCCGAGCCCATTGTCTTCGGTCTTCCGTTGGTATTGAACGTGCTTATGCTGGCCCCCATGCTTTTAAGTCCTCTGTGCTGCTTTGGTCTGTCCTATCTGGCCACCAGCATCGGCATCATTCCATACTTAAACGGCATCCAGCTCTCCACAGGTACTCCGGTGATCCTTTCCGGTTTCCTGGCTGGCGGAATAAGAGTTGCCATCTGGCAGGTGGTACTGATCTGCGTACAGTTTGCCATCTACTTCCCCTTCTTCAGGATCGTGGATAAGCAGGCGCTGGAGGCCGAGGAATCCGCAAAAGAAGCATAATATGACAAAAAAGGAGAACGCAAATGGCTAAAAAACCCAACATCCTGTGGTTCGTGGCGGATCAGCTTCGCGCCGACGCCATCCACCATCTGGGAAATCCGGCATCCCATACTCCAAATATCGACCAGCTTGCCGGGGACGGCGTCAGCTTTGAGAACGCATACTGCCAGAATCCCGTCTGCGTTCCCAGCAGGTGCAGCTTTCTGACTGGTTTGTATCCCCATACTCTGGGGCACCGCACCATGCATTTTATGATGCAGAAGGAAGATCCGAATATTCTTAAAACCATGAAACAGAACGGTTACGAGGTGGTCTGGATTGGGCGGAATGACTTCATTCCGTCCTCCTGGGCCAAAACTGATTACTGCGACCGCTTCTATGACGGCGCGGATCTGGTAGAAAAATCAGCGGTTGAAGGCGGCTCAATGCATTTTGCAAGGCCGGATGTCACTCCCGAAATTGCGCCGGTCATGGAGGGAGCCAATTTAAAGTATTCTTTCTATCAGGGAAAATTTCCGGAGCACTCCATGGATCAGAGCTTCGACTGGAATAATGTAAACTGTGCCCTGAATTATTTAAAGGAGCGCAGTGAACAGCCCGGAGAAAAGCCTTTCTTTTTGTACTGCACCCTGTCCTTTCCTCACCCGCCCTACGGCTGTGAGGAGCCCTGGTACTCCATGATTGACAGGAAAAGTCTGCCGCCCCGCCGCCCGGATATTGAGACTCTCTCCAATAAGGCCAGCATTCTCTACAATATCCGTGAAAAGCAGGGAATGCAGGACTGGACAGAAGAACAATACAATGAAATCAGGGCTGTATACCTGGGCATGACCGCCCGCTTCGATTACCAGCTGGGCCTGCTCATGGAGCAGCTCAAAAAAGGCGGACTTTACGACGACACCAGTGTCTTCGTATTCAGCGACCACGGCGATTTTACCTGCGACTACGGCATCGCCGAGAAATGCCAGAACAGCTATGAAGACACCCTGACCAATGTACCTCTGATCGTAAAACCGGCAAAGGACATTCCTGTAAAACAGGGCGTCAACGCCGCTCTGGTGCAGTTGAACGATCTGCCCGCCACAGTCTATGAAATGACCGGCGTGGAACCCGGGTACAATCATTTCGGCAAATCCTTAAGCGAAACCCTTGCCACCGGATGCGGCCACCGGGACGCAGTATTCTGCGAAGGAGGCCGTCTGCACGGCGAGCCCCAGGCCATGGAACCAAACCACGGCCCGGAATCTCCCTACTGGCCCCGCATTTCCACCCAGCACGAGGAGGGTTCTGCCCACACCAAGGGCTGCATGATCCGGATGGGCAATCTGAAGTACGTGATGCGGCTGTATGAGTCAGATGAATTATATGATTTACAGAAAGACCCCATGGAAACACAGAACCTGATCAATGACCCGGCATACGCCGCAGACGTTGCCTCGCTGAAGAACAGAATGCTGCAATTCTACATGGAAACCTGCGACTATGTGCCGCCTGTCATGGATAAACGCTGATTTTAAAGGGATTTACCATCTAACGAAAGGAAAAAGAACATCATGAAAAATATTGTTTTATTCTGCGCCGCCGGAATGTCCACCAGCCTGCTGGTCACCAAAATGCGGGACGCAGCCAAAGCGGAAGGCTTTGAGTGCAATATCAACGCATACAGCCTGGGGGAAATGAATATTTATGGACCTGACGCGGACGTTATCCTGCTTGGCCCTCAGGTTCGCTACAATCAGAAAAAAGTGGCGGACGCTTTTCCGGACAAACCGGTGGCTGTCATTGACATGGCTCTTTACGGCATGATGAAAGGCAAGGAAGTGCTGGACAATGCCAAAAAGCTGATGGGATGCTGATCAGTGAAATTTCTTCTTATTATTTAACCCTGAAAGGGCGTCGCAATCGCGGCGCCCTTTCTATTTTCCCAAAAAACTGATTCTCAAATCTGAAAACAGCTTCCGCCCACAAACTCCCGGCAAATGCTGTTATTCGGCAGCTTCTCGCTGCTGACGCCCAGAAAATAATCCAGAAACTTCAAAAGCCGGGCGGCCTCATGGTAGGACGGATCCTCCGGGCCAATACGGAATAATAACGGCTCTGCGAATTGCTTTAAGACAGCCAGCTCATACACCAGAGCGGAATTAAACATCACATCCGCCTCCTCCTGGAAGGGGAAGATATACTGCTCCTCCCCCCGGCGCACGGAGGGCCACATCTGAATGGTGTAGGAGGCGTCCATCCCCCGGGTAGCCGCGTCTCTGACAATCCGGCGAAGCATCCGGTTGTCCGTGGAGGGAATCCGATTATGAGAATCTACATTCAGACTGGTCAGCGCACTGATATAAATCTTAAATTTACTTTCCGAGGGCAGCGTATAAGACAATTTGTCATTCAGGCCATGAATCCCCTCCAGCACCAGAATGTCATCCTCCCCCAGCCTCAGCCGTTTTCCATTGTACTCCCGGCAGCCGGTAATGAAATTGAAAGTGGGAAGCTCCACCTCCCGTCCGCTTAAAAGAGCGATCATATCCTGATTAAACAGCTCCACATCCAGAGCCTCCAGGCACTCATAGTTGGGCTTTCCCTCTTCGTCTAAAGGCGTATCTTTCCTGTTCAGGAAATAATCGTCCAGGGCGATGGGATGAGGCTTTTTCCCCAGAGTTCTCAGCTGAATGGAGAGTCTGTGACTGAACGTGGTTTTACCGGAACTGGAGGGACCGGCGATCATGACAAAGCGAACGCCCTCCCTGGCGGTGATCATCTGGGCAATCTGGGCAATCTTACGCTCCTGCTCCGCTTCCTGGACCAGAATCAGATCGCTGATATTGCCTTCGCAGATCTTATCATTCAAATCGCCCACTGTCTCAATTCCCACCTGCTCATACCACTGATGGGTTTCCTCCAGCGTAGCCTCCAGTCTGGGACGGGGCTCGTACGCAGCCAGAGTGTCCATATCCTCCCTGGCGGGCAGTACCAGAAAGAAACCGCCCTTTCCCGCCACCAGATCGAACTTCTTTACCTGGGATACCTCCTTCAGGCAGGATCCGTAATAATAATCATAATATTCATTCAGCCTGTGCAGATTGATGCCCCCGCCCCGGCGATATTTAAAGAGTTTGGCTATCTCATCCAGGTTCTTTTCTTCCATCACCTTCAGTGCTTCTTTTCTGGTGAAATGAACAGTCTCAACCCTGGCACCGGTGTCGCTGTATATGTGCATTCTCTCTTTGATCTTATTCAGAAGCTCCTGGTCGAAATTCATTCCGCCCCGGGTCCTCACAAACCAGGAATTGCCGATGGTGTAGTCCACAAAACAGTTCCATGAAGCCTCATAACCCGCCACATCAGCCACAGACCTGCACAAAAGCAGGATTGCCGTACTGACGTAAGCGCGGTATTCGCCTGCGGTGTATGTTCTTTTTTCCATTGAAATCTCCTTACATTCTTGAATTACACGTACCAGAAAGGCTCCTCTTCCTTAGCCTGTATGACGATCAGCTGAGGCAGCATCCGGGCAAGGTAATCTTTCATGTAGGGCTTAAACAGCTTCTCAATGCCAAAATGACCGGCATCAATCACATTCACTCCCTGCGCTGCCAGATCAATCCCCGTGTGATGATCAATATCCCCCGTGACAAACACATCCGCTCCGCTTTTCACCGCGTCAGCGGCCAGATCCCTTCCGCTGCCAGGGCAGACGGCGACAGTACAGCACAGATCCGCCGCGTCCCCGAAAACCTTTACCTGTTCCACATGGAAGGCCCTTTTCACCGACAGCGCCACATCCCGGAGGGTCATGGGCTCCATCAGCTGGCCAACCCTGCCGATGCCCTCGGTGGCGATTTCATCCTCATAGGTCACCTGAAGCACCTGAGAATCTAAAAGCTCCAGACGTTCCGCCGCCTCATCCGCCATGCCCATCACATCAAAATTGGTGTGCATGGCATAGACACAGATATCCGCCTGGATCAGTCTCAGAATCCGATTCTGAAAAACATCCTCCCCGGTAACCCTCTTCAATGGTCTGAAAATCATGGGATGATGGCTGACGATCATATCCACGTCCCCGCTGACCGCCTGCTCGATAATATTCTCCGTCACATCCAGGCACAGCATCACCCTCTCCACATTTTTCTCCGGCCGGCCCACCAGCAGTCCCACATTATCCCAGCTTTCAGCAAAACTGACCGGTGAGAGCTGTTCCAGCCACTGCATAATCTCTTTACACGTCATCGTTTTTGCCTTTCTCTTTCGTAGTTGTCTGTTGTTCCCATTGCATCTGCCGTCTATGGTTATCACTGCAGCTTCTGAATAGTCTATTCGGTTTTCTGTTTCTTTATTCCTGTACTGCGGGCTGACAGATGTAATCGCACCGCTTCCACTTCCTCAATCTCCTTTTTCAACTGAGAAAATCTCTTCAGTGACCTTTCTGTGGTACTGTTACGCACCTGTTCCTGCGCCTCGCGCTTTATTTTCAACTGATATTGCAGGAAATCCTGCAATACTTCCGGATTCTTTTGCTTTGTCAGATTTCCATATGCCAGCTCTGCCTCCGGCGGCAGCTCCTCCTGACCGGGCTGGATCAAAAACATGGGATAATATTTTCCCGTTTTCTTTCCTCCGCCGTCCTCCTCAAAAACGATCTCTTCCGTTTCAATATGCCAGCCCAGCGCATACACAAAGCGGCGCACCTGACGGAGATCCGACTGAGGCTGCAGAAGCGCCCCCTTCATGGAAGCGGTCACCTCCGGGTGGTCTGACATGATTTTCATGATCAGCTTCCCGCCCATACCGGCACAGACAAAGAAATCCGCTTCTCCCGGCGCCACCTTTGCCAGGCCGTCCGAGCGCCGAAGCTCCATCTGTTCCTCCAGGCCAAAAAGAGCGACATTCTCCCCCGCTCTCTCCAAAGGTCCCTGATTCACATCCATGGCAATCACACGGCGGGCCTTTTTGTGCTGCAGCAGGTAAATGGAAAGATAGCCGTGGTCACAGCCGACGTCGCACACGGTGCCGCATGATGGAATCAGCTCTGCTGCTGCCAACAGTCGCCTGGGCAACAGATCTTCCCTTCTTCCTTCACAGAATACCTCTCCGTTTTTCTCCCCATTTTTATCCATACTGAATGCCTGCAAATCCATTCTCCAGATCCTTTAATCATCTTCATAGTTCTCCATCCAGTAGCTCACCAGCAGATCCACCACCTTTTCGTAGCTGAGCACCCCGTCGCTCTGCCCGTTGGCTTTCAGATAGGTATCATTGACCTGGTCGGATACCTCTGACAGCACGCCCTCATGGGTATTCCAGAACGCGGAGTTTTCCGTCAGGTCAAGCTGCGCCTCCTCCAGCAGAAGGGAGCGCACCTCGCTCCAGTCCTCCCGGCTGGCGTCATACAGGGCGTTGGTGCACTGAATCCAGGCCAGCATATATCCGCTGTAGCAAAAATCCGCGTTTTGTGAGCCGCTGCACGCCAGAAACGCGATAAAATTGGCCTCCTGCTCCTGCATAAAGCCCCGCAGGTGGGAAAGCTCATGACACATGGAAAAGGGAATATTATAAGCCGTCATCTCCCGGTTGTAGTTGGCCTCGATGGTCAGCGGCGAATACACCCCTGTCAGACTCAGCAAAGATAATATCTTCGAAAATGTCACCGGCTTCGGCACAGGATAGCTGCCGGAAAGCAGCGGATATGTATCTCCCAGAGCTTCCATGGCCTGGGCTGCCAGCTGACCGGTCTGATGCTGCGTCAGGGACAGCTGCATGACGCCGTTCTCATCCCGCTCCACCTGGACCGCGTATTCATTGACCTTCTGCGTCAGCCAGAGACAGGTCCCCTTCAGCTCCGTCAATGTATATTCCTTTATCTCGATTCCGGCACTGTCCGTGAAGGAAGTCCTCTGATAATTGATGCCGCTGCAGGTCACGAACAGAAACCAGAGTATGGAAGCGGCCAGCAGAACTCTCATTCCCCATGTTCCCAGAGAGCTTAATTTACTGCCGCTCTCAGAATTCTGTCCGTCCGCACCTTTCATCATCTGCCTTACTGCCAGCGCAAAGCTTCCTACGAACCAGATCACCAGCAGATAAAGCCCAAACTCCGCCACAGAAAAGGGGAATACCCCAAAAACAGTACCAGCCAGGGCTGTCCACCAGCGGAATACATGGGCTGCCCACCAGTCTGCGAAACCAGGCGCCCACCAGGCGCAGGCCAACAGAATCCAGGATAATAACTGCATTACAACAATGGCTGTTTTGGTTGCTTTTTTCATAGGTATTACTTTTCCCTTAAGAAGTTTAAAGATTTAATCCAGATAATCCTTCATCTTCCGGCTTCTGCTGGGGTGGCGCAGCTTTCTGAGAGCCTTGGCTTCAATCTGACGAATTCGCTCCCGGGTAACGTTAAATTCCTTACCAACTTCTTCCAGGGTTCGGGCCTTGCCGTCGTCCAGACCAAAGCGCAGGCGCAGCACCTTCTGTT
>JAJQGR010000281.1 GCA_021200345.1 Lachnospiraceae bacterium
AACTGTAGGTAATTTCCTATTCATATAGCGTTTATTACAATCGCCATTCAATATGGCAGCGGCGGCAGCGTGGTTGGACAGATGGTGGCTGAACAGCTGGGTATTGATTACTACGATAAAGAGCTTTTGAGCATGGTCAGCGGAGAAAGAGGGATTGACGAGAAACTGCTGGAAAAGGCGGATGAGAAAGCGCGTCCCAGCCTTTTGTTTGGCCTGGTCAAAAATGTGTATGACGGAGAGAAGAGTACCCTGGATCTGGACGAGGCGGTTACCAGTGAAAAGCTTTTTCATTATCAGGCGAGACTGATCAAAGCTGTGGCCTCGGAGGAAAGCTGTGTCATTATCGGTCGGTGTGCGGATTTTGTGCTGAAAGATCATCCCGATGTTCTGCGTGTTTTCATTCACGCGCCGGAGGATAAGCGTCTGGAGAGAGCCTGGTCCATACGCTCCGATCTGCATCTGAAAGATGTTTCCAAATATATGGAAAAAGTGGATAAGCGCCGCGGCAGCTATTATAAATATTACACCGGGCAGAGCTGGACGGACGCGCGCAATTATGACCTGTGTATCGACAGCGGCAGACTGGGATACCAGGGGTGTGTGGATGCCATTGTACAGCAGCTGAAGCTGTGCCTGGGCTGGGACAGCCAGGCGGAATGAGGATAAAAATGAGTGAGGGAAAGCGCATTTATGTGGTAGGACATAAGAATCCGGACACGGATTCCATCTGTTCTGCGATTGCTTACGCGGAATTAAAAAATCGAACCGCTCCGGAGGGCTGGGTCTATGTTCCCAAACGGGCCGGGCATATGAATAAGGAGACAGAGTTTGTGCTGAAAGCCTTCCACGCGGAGCCGCCGGGCTATATGCTGGGGGTAGGCTGTCAGGCCAGAGATATGGAAATACACACACACCCTTATGTGCCGCCGGACATTACGGTGATGGAACTATGGGAGATTCTGGCGCAGAATAACGCGGTCACGATGCCTTTTACGGATCAGGAGCAGCATCTGGAGGGCCTGCTGACTGTCGGAGACATTGCCAGATATTTTATGAATCCGGAGGATCAGATGCCTCTCTCCCGGGCAAAGACGCTTTACAGCAGTATCGAAAAGACACTGCAGGGAAAAATCGTAGTGGGTGAGGGCAGCAGCCGGTTTGCCGGGGGAAAGGTGCTCATAGGCGCAGGCAATGAGGAGCAGATTTCAGAGCGCACAAAGCCCGGGGATCTGGTGGTGCTGGCGGACAGAGAGGAAGCCCAGCTGGCGGCCATGGAAGCCGGAGCGGAGTGCCTGGTGATCAGCTGTGACAGCGGGATTTCCGAAGAAGTGACGTCACAGGCAAAGGTGAAAGGATGCGTGATTATTACCACTCCCATGGATACATATACCATTGCCAGGATCATCAATCTGGCCACGCCGGCCCGTTTTCTGATGAGAACGGAGAATCTGATCACATTTACCACCAGAGATTATCTGACCAAGATTAAGGAGGTCATGGGAGGAACCCGCCTGAGGGATTTCCCGGTGATTGACTCTCAGGGACGCTGCAAGGGCACAGTTTCCCGCAGAAACCTGATCAATACCCGCAAAAAGCAGGTCGTGCTGGTGGACCATAACGAGGAATCTCAGGCAGTGGACGACATCAGGGACGCTGAGATTTTAGAGATTATTGATCATCACAGAATCGGTTCCATTGAGACCCTTTCTCCGATTTATTTTCGCAATCAGCCGGTGGGCTGCACGGCTACCATCATCGCCCAGATGTACCATGAATCGCGCCAGGAGATTACTCCTCAGATCGCGGGACTTTTGCTTTCCGCTATTATTTCAGATACGCTGATGTTCCGCTCACCTACATGTACAAAGCTGGATGAAAATCTGGCTTATTATCTGGCGGATATCGCCGGTGTGGATGTGGAGGCTTATGCCAACGATATGTTTACCGCCGGAAGCGACGTGGCGGAGAAGTCCGCGGAGGAAATTTTCTATCAGGATTTCAAGAAATTTACTGCCGGAGAGGTGACTTTCGGTGTGGCGCAGATTACGGCCATGAACGATGGTGTGCTAAAGCAGGTGGGGCAGAAAGTTTTGCCTTATATGGAGGAGAACTGCGGCAAGAACGGCATTTCCATGCTGTTTTTCATGCTCACCAATATTATCGCGGAATCCACATCCTTACTTTGCATTGGCGAGGGAAGCGAGGAGCTTGTGCGCAGGGCCTTCGGGGTACAGACGCAGGATGGCGGTTGTGAACTGCCCGGAGTGGTTTCCCGCAAGAAACAGATGATCCCCGCGCTCATTAACGCCATTCATGAGACCTGACGCGGATAAAGGAAGGAAATCGGATAAGCATAAAATGGAAAAGTGGTTTTTAAAAAATAAAAGGGGCGATGTGGAGGGGCTGGTCAGAAACTGCCGTATCAGTCAGCCTCTTGCCCGGATTCTTATCAATCGGGACGTCAGGGATGTGGAAACAGCTCGGCAGTTTTTGGGAGAGGACATGGAAAGCCTGCACGCGCCCGGGAGGCTTTTGGACGGCGAAAAGGCTGCGGATATTTTGAGGGAAAAAATCGCGGAGAAAAAGAGAATCCGGATCATCGGCGATTATGACTGCGACGGCATTTGTGCCGCTTTTATTTTAAAAAAATGCCTGACGGAAATGGGAGCGGTAGTGGACGAGAGGCTGCCTCACCGCATTCTGGACGGGTATGGACTGAATATTCACATGATTGAGCAGGCCCTTGAGGACGGGGTGGACACGATTCTGACCTGTGATAACGGAATTGCGGCGGCGGAGGAGATCCAATACGCGAAAGAACAGGGAATGACAGTGATTGTCACTGACCATCATGAGGTTCCTTTCACAGAAGAGAACGGGGAGAAAAAAGAACTTCTTCCTCCGGCGGACGCGGTAGTAGATGTCAAACGGGAGTCGGACACCTATCCTTTCAAAGGCATCTGTGGAGCTGTGACAGCCTGGAAGCTGTGCCAGCTTTTGCTGGGAGCAGACCATCCGCTGATCGAAGAAATGATTGTGTACGCGGCGTTAGCCACCGTCTGCGATGTGATGGATCTGGTGGATGAAAACCGTGTCATTTTAAAGCTGGGGTTAAAAAGGCTGAACCGAAAGCCTCCCGTGGGGCTGAAAGCTCTGATGATTGCGTATGAGCTGTATCATAAAAAGATTTCCACCTATCATCTTGGCTTTTTGATTGGCCCGTGCTTAAACGCTACCGGCAGGCTGGAGAGCGCACAGATGGCGCTGGATTTACTGGACATGGAGGATGAAGCCCAGGCGCTGGCATTGGCATATCAGTTGAAAGAATTAAATGAACAGCGCAAGGAAATGACCCGGCTGGGCACAGAACAGGCAATCAAAAATCTGGAAGAGGCCTCCCCTTCGGGGACCCTGGATAAGGTGCTGGTGCAGTACTTGCCGGACTGCCATGAGAGCGTGGCGGGGATTATTGCCGGGCGGGTGCGGGAGGCCTGTCATAGGCCAGCCCTGATTTTCACCAAAGCAAAGGTCGGGGTCAAAGGCAGCGGCCGGTCTATGGAATGCTATGATATGTTCACGGAGCTGTCCTCCTGTAAGGATTTATTCACCAGATTTGGCGGACACAGGATGGCGGCGGGGGTATCCATGGATTCTGAGGAAAAGATCGATGAGCTGCGCAGTCGGCTGAACGCCCAGTGTACATTGACGGAAGAGGATTTCGCGGAAAAGGTGATGATTGATCTGGTGCTGCCCCTGTCGAGCACCAGTCTGGCGCTGGCGAAAGAACTGGAAAAGCTGGAGCCCTGTGGGGTTGCCAATCCCAGGCCGCTGTTCGTGGAGAGAAATCTGGTGCTGATCAACGGTCAGATCCTCGGGCAGAAAGGAAACGCGGCGAAGTACACCATGAAAAGCCGGGACGGTCTGCTGCATCAGGTCATGCTCTTTGGAGATTTACAGCCTTTTCACGATTTTCTGGACCGAAAGTTCGGTCCGGGCAGCGGACGGAGAATTTATACTCACACCTGCGCTTTTCCTATGCATATGGTATATCAGCTTCAGGTCAATCAGTTTCAGATGCGGGAGAGTGTACAGATCGTGATGAAGTACTACTGCTGAATACAGACATGCGAAAAGGACTCCGAAGAGTCCTTTTCTGCATTTCTTATGAGGGGGAGATAGTGAGTTCATCAACTATCTGAAATATAATATAGACTGAAAATGTGGCGAAAGTGTGACGGTTCTCTAAAAAACAAATAAAACTGATGAAGAAATCAGGGGAGATTCATAAATTTTTGCGGGGAAAAAGGATTTTATTAAAATATTGAAAAAAAGGATTGTTCATGTTATTGTATATTTTGATACGTTTTTTTTGAAATTCATTGAAATGAAAAAATGGGAGAGACAGCATGATCCTTCATAAAGAGTTGGGATATTTACTGGACGGGCTTACATTTTCCGTCTTACAGGGCAGCACGGAGGTGGAAATTACTGACATTGTCAATGATTCCCGCAAAGCCATGGAGGGCTGCCTGTTTTTCTGTATTGTGGGAAATAACTTTGACGGACATGATATGGTGGATGAGGTAGCGGCAAAGGGCGCCAGGGTGCTGATTGTCAGCAGGCCGGTGACAGTGCGGCCGGAAGTGACGGTGATCCTGGTGGAGGACACCCGTTATGCCATGGCCTTCATTGCCGCGGCCTACTATGACCATCCGGCGGACAAATTAAGGACCATTGGTATTACGGGCACGAAGGGGAAGACTACCACCACCTATCTGGTGAAGTCGGTTCTGGAGCACGCGGGCCATCAGGTGGGACTGATCGGCACCATTGAGGAGGTCATTGGAACGACCCATATTCACGCCGGGAATACCACGCCGGAGTCCTGTCTTTTGCAGGAATATTTTGCGAGAATGGTGGACGCGGGCCTGGACACCGTGGTGATGGAAGTTTCCAGCCAGGCGCTGATGCTGCACCGCACCCAGGGCTTTATCTTTGCTTATGGTGTATTCACCAATCTGGAGCCGGATCACATCGGTCCCGGGGAGCATGAAAGCTTCGAGGATTATCTGCACTGTAAGAGCCTGCTGTTTCAGCAGTGCAAAATGGGAATCGCCAATGGGGATGATGCCCACACGGCAAAGGTCATGGAGAACCGTACCTGTGAGCTTTTCACTTACGGCTTCGGGGAAAACAATGATCTGCGGGCCAGGAATCTGGAGTTAGTGAAGACACCGGGGCAGCTGGGCGTGGCCTTTGATGTGGAGGGCGCTTTTAACGATCATGTACAGATTCCTGCGCCGGGACGTTTCAGCGTTTATAATGCGCTGGCAGCCATAGCGATCTGTTTGCAGTTTGGGGTTTCCCATGGGGATATCAGGGAGGCGCTGCTGAAAGCCAAAGTGAAGGGCCGCATTGAGATGGTACCGGTGTCCGATGATTTTACACTGATGATTGATTACGCTCACAACGCCATGGCGCTGGAGAGTTTATATACCACTTTAAAGGAATATCATCCCAGACGTCTGGTCAGTGTGTTCGGCTGCGGCGGCAATCGTTCGAAGCTGCGGCGTTATGAGATGGGGGAGGTCAGCGGCAGGCTGGCGGATTTCACCATCGTCACCAGCGACAATCCCCGGTTTGAGGAGCCTATGGATATCATTGCGGATATTCGCTCCTCTATTGAAAAGACCGGCGGAGCGTTTATCGAGATCTGTGACCGCAAGGAAGCCATCCGCTATGCCATTCATCACGGGCAGCCGGGGGATATTATTGTGCTGGCCGGGAAAGGGCACGAGGATTATCAGGAGATCAGAGGGGTGAAATACCCTATGGATGAGAGGGTGTTGATTCAGGAAATTCTGGAAGAAGACAGATCCGGCATGGCCTGAAAGGGCGAACAGAAAGATCATTGAAGAAGCCGGAGACAGGTTGGATGATTGTTGGGAGGAGTATGGAGCTATACGCGGATATCATTGTGGATATTACACACGAAAAACTGGACCGCACTTTTCAGTACCGTATTCCGGACGACCTGCGGGATCAGGTCAGGGTGGGCTCCATGGTAGTGGTGCCTTTCGGCGCGGGCAATCGTCAGATCACCGGTTACTGTATTGGCATTACAGCGCTGCCTTCCTATGACAGGACAAAGATCAAGGAGCTGATTTCCCTGAAGGAAAAAGGGGTGACTGCAGAGGGAAAGCTGATACAGCTGGCGGATTTTATGAAAAACCGCTATGGCGTTACCATGATCCAGGCACTGAAAACGGTACTGCCGGTGAGGGAGACTGTCAGGGGCATTCAGAAAAGAACTGTCTGCGCCTTATTGAATATGGAAGAATTGTCCGCACTTTATGAACAGCTGGAGGCAAAGCACCAGTATGCCAGAATGCGTTTGATCCGGGCATTGATGGAAAAGCCGGAGCTGGATTACGAGTATGTGACCAAAAATCTGAAGGTCACGGCCTCCACTCTGAAATGGCTGGAGGAGACAGGAGCGGGCAGAGTGGAGAAAAGCGCCCTTTATCGAAATCCGGTGAGAGGCGCGGAAAAAGAAAATGCCGATTTTGAACTGAGCCCGGATCAGCGTGATATTGTGGAGCAGATTGTTTCTCATCGGGAAGAAAGCGGGCCGGGTCAATATCTGATCCATGGAATCACCGGCAGCGGCAAAACAGCGGTGTATATCGAACTGGTGCAGCGTACCTTAGAGCGCGGGGAGCAGGCCATCGTGCTGATCCCTGAGATTTCCCTGACCTACCAGACTCTCCGGCGATTTTATTCCCACTTCGGGGATCAGGTGTCTGTCATGAATTCTACCCTGTCCCAGGGGGAAAAGTATGATCAGATGCAGCGTGCCAGATCCGGGGACATTCAGGTCATTGTGGGTCCCAGATCGGCGCTGTTTACGCCTTTTCCCAAGGTGGGACTGATCGTCATCGATGAGGAGCATGAGAACTCCTATAAATCAGAGCTCAGTCCCAGATACCATGCCAGGGAGGTGGCCCGGGAAATTGCCCGGATTCACCAGGCGGACCTGGTGCTGGGAAGCGCGACTCCTTCGCTGGAGGCCTATTATGGAGCACAGCGGGGCGAGTACCGGTTATTTGAGCTGAAAAAACGGCTGACCGGCGGAAGCCTTCCCACTACGCAGATCGTCGATCTGAGGCGGGAGCTGAAGGAAGGCAACCGCAGTATTTTCAGCCGTGTCCTTTTATCTAAAATAGAAGACAGGCTTGCCAAAAAGGAGCAGGTTCTGCTATTTTTAAACAGAAGAGGTTATACCAGCTTTATCAGCTGCCGCAGCTGCGGCCAGGTGATGCTCTGCCCTCACTGCAGTGTGTCTTTGTCCCTGCACAGGGATGGGAAGCTGCATTGCCATTATTGCGGTTATGTACAGTCCAGGGTGGAGAAATGCCCTAAATGCGGTTCTCCCCATGTACTGGGCTTTAAGGCGGGTACGGAGCAGGTGGAGGAAAAGGTACGGCAGTATTTCCCGTCAGCCAGAGTGCTTCGTATGGACGGGGATACCACCCGGCACAAGGACAGCCACAGCGCCATCCTTTCCGCTTTTGGCAGGCAGGAGGCTGACATTCTGGTAGGCACCCAGATGATCGTGAAAGGCCATGATTTTCCCAATGTGACGTTAGTGGGAGTGATTGCGGCGGATTTGAGTCTTTCAGAGCATGATTTCCGTTCCGGGGAGCGTACCTTTCAGCTGCTGACCCAGGCGGCGGGAAGAGCGGGCCGGGGAAATACGCCCGGGGAAGTGGTGATTCAGACCTATCAGCCGGAGCATTACAGCATTCAGATGGCGGCGGCCCAGGACTACCAAAGATTTTATGAGAAGGAAATGGCTTACCGGACGCTCCTTCATTATCCACCGGCGGGGTCCATGATGGCTGTGCATATC
>JAJQGR010000330.1 GCA_021200345.1 Lachnospiraceae bacterium
GGGAGAGGGAGGGAATATCGCGGTCATATACTTTGATCTTCATGTCCGGGAATTTTTCACGCAGGGCCCTGGCAATGGAACCTCCAATCAGCCCCAGACCGAGAAAGGAACAGGTAACAGTATCCATCATTCAAAGCTCCTCCTCATTTGAGCATGTTCCTGTACATGTTACCCCAAAATAAGAAAAATGGCAAGGAAAAAGCCCCGTCAAAACCAGGCGTTTTTTAATTTCCTGAGAGTAAAATGAAGAGGCTTGAAAAGTGCCAGACAGAGAATGGCGTTGGAAACGCCGTGCAGAACATCGAAAGGGATTCCGGCTACCCACCAGGCAAGAGCCGCGGCCGGGCCGCTGGTCACCAGATAGACCAGGGAACAGAAAGCACCGAAAAACAGGCCGAAGAGGCCACTGAAAGCACTCCAGAATATAAGGGAGGTCTGCCGGCGGAACAGATAAGTCAGAAACGCCAGAATCGGCCAGACATATAAATACATGAACCACCACAGACCAAACCCATGAAGCATTCCCTGTAAAATCACAAATATGGGGATGACAAACAGAATCCGCCGCCCGAAAAAGAGCGTATAAAGAATAATCAGCAGGGTGACCAGTTCCACATTTGGCAGAATGGAAAGAGCGTCCTTTGCTGCCTCGATGGTGGCGGTCATCATGCCGATCAGTGCGATATCTTTTACTGAAATTCCGGAAGTTTTTTTCATGTGTTTTCTTTCTTTCGCAGAAGCTTCAGCGAAAAAGAACCGCCTGCGTTCCTATCCTGAAAGCAGACGGTTCATGATCTGAGATTTAGTAAGTGTACACTGTGTACTCGATGGTATAGACCTCGCCGTCATTCACCGGCTGGGAGTCAATCCCGTAATTGCAGTATTCGCCGTCCACATAGAAAGCCCAGTAGGCGCCATCCGTGTTATAATCGGCGGTAATGCCATTGACGGTCTCCACATACATACCGTACTCGGACTCTGTTCCCTCATAGGTCAGCCCGTCGGTCTCATCCATGGCCTGACGCAGATATTCCGCGTCGGTCTTCACTGTGTAAGAAGTGGTCTCTCCATTGTCGTCAATGACCTGGATGGTCAGGGTCTTGCTGCCCTCAGAAGCGGATGGGGACAAAAGCGTATACGCAAGCGCGAAAGCCGCGATCAGAACGATCAGTGCGATGACCGCGATAAGCCCCTTCCTGCCGGATTTTTTGTCTGTAGTTTGCATGATGCTTTCCTCCTTAAGTTATAAAAACCAGCACTGAATATAGCATAAGAAAGAAAAAATGGCAAGCGTTATGGCAGCATAATGGTAATCAGATCCAGCTTATCCTCCGGGTCCGTGCTTCCTCCGTACACATCGATTTCCATTTCTCCCTCAAAGGTGTGGGAGGCAAGGGGAATGGAGGCGGTCCAGCTGCCGTTGGTCTTCTGAGAGGCGGGATACCATACCAGATCGTCCTGGGCGTTCTCAGCGCTCCACACCGCAAACCAGTACTGACGATAGCTTTCCAGGCCCGCGGGCTCATAGGTGATTTCCAGCGTCTGCCCGTCATCGGAGAGCGCTGTGCTGGTTCTGGTGGAGGTAAGGTTGGTCAGGTTTTCCAGGGTATCCTCAGAAAGCTCGGAGAGCTTGGCGGCGAAATATTGACGCAGCTTTTCCTCAAAGGCCTCAGCCTCATCCTGATCCAGTAAGGTCACAAGACCGTCCTTTGTGGAGATGGGACTTGCTTCCGAATAAAAGATGGTGTCGTAATCTGTGCCGCTTTCGTTGAACAGGCTTTCGCCCAGAAAATAATTGGCCGCGCTGATGTCCAGATAATCTAAAATGGTGGGAGCCAGATCCAGAGAGTTTCGTCCCTGTGCGTCTATGGTTTCCGGTTCTATCCCCACATAATAAATACACAGGGGAACCTGATCCACCTGGGAGCTTTCTCTGGTATAAGAGGAAAAGGCCCCTGTAAAATCACTGTCCTGGTAGGCGGCGTGATCCGCGGTAAAGATGAGCACCGTGTTGTCCGCAAGAGAACTGTTTTCAAATTTTTCCCAAAAAGCGCCGAACTGATAGTCCAGATTGTAAAATTTATTCAGTTCATCGCTGCTTCCGTCCCCGAACTGCTCCTCATCGCTGATAAAGGTGGCGTGTGTGCCAAAGGTGTATATGACAGTGAAGAAAGGCTCGCCGGTCTGGGAAAGCTCCGTTACCGTGTCCCATAATAACTGATAAATTTCTCCGTCCGTGTAGGAATCGGCCAGCCCTGAGGTAATGTCCGCCGCGTCCCCGATCACTTCGTCAAAACCAAGGGCGTTCAGATAGCCGGTGAAATCCTCGTTAAGGGGTTCAGCGTTGATGAGGGCTGTATGATAGCCTTCTGCTTTCAGGATATCCTGAATGGAAACCAGACAGTTTTCGTCCAGATTGTTCAGCTGGTAGCCGGAATACAGCTGACCGCTGATGGCCCGGTAGGTGGCGAAAGTGTGGTTATAATAATTGGTAAAGTTTAAGGATTTTGCTTCCAGTGCGGCCACATTCGGCATAATATCGCGTTCGTCGCTGACAATATTCTGAGACAGCCCTTCGGTGAAAATCAGGATGATATTGGGCTGTTCTGAAAGTGCCGTATCCTTTGTACGGCTGTCTGTGATTCCTGCCAGGAAAAACTGGTCCGCCAGATTTTCCCCGCTTAATTCGCTGCTGACAAGCCGCTTCATTTCATAAATTTTATATTCCTGTTTTAAAAGGATTCCATAATTCACAAACGGCGAATAAACGGTCCCTGCGATGGTCAGTGCCATAAGCCAGACCGCGGCGGCTGCCAGAATGGTAAGCAAAACCCTGGAAGCACGATTGAAAAATCCTCTGCCCAAAGCCCGGATGGGTAAAAAGGAAGTGAGCACAATGATGATTACCGCGACAATGTATTCGGTGGCGTTTCCTGCCAGATCCTCGGCGGAGCCAAGGTTGGAAAGCATGACGGTTTCCACATAAGAGGCTCCGAAATAGAGTACTGCCAGCTGCGCGTCAAACAACAGGATGAAAATGGTGTTGAAAATATTGGCGATGACCGGCCTTTTGAGAGCAATCAGATTACTCAGCACAGCAATCAGCATCAGCTCGGCCAGCGCCGCGAAGGAATATCTGAGGCTGTGTGTTGTGAGAATCGGCAGCAGGGCGAAAATAACGGAAACCAGATATTTGACGCCCATGGCAAAACAGGATGGAAAATGAGTTTTATTTTTCGTACACATGGAACCAGAATACCAGAATGTTTGTATGAAATCAAGTTATTCTTGTGAATTTCACTTATCCATATTTTCGGTTTTGCCATACGGTTTCGTCACATTTTCACAAAAACAGTTGCAAACAGCTTCAAAATCATGTATCATATCCCCATGAGTGCAATCGAGAAGGACATGTTTTTATGTCCGGCGGAAAGATTACTTAAATTATTTGGAGGTACGACTATATGAATGTTTACACAACTGACAAGATCAGGAATATTGCCTTACTTGGACATGGCGGCGCCGGCAAGACCAGCCTGGCGGAGGCTATGGCATATCTGTCCGGCATTACCAGCCGTCTTGGTAAGGTCGACGACGGCACATCGGTGAGCTATTTCGGAAAGGAAGAGCAGAAGCGTAAGATTTCTATTTCTACCTCCGTGATTCCTCTGGAATGGGAAGGGTATAAGATCAATATTCTTGACACGCCGGGCTTTTTTGATTTTGTGGGAGAGGTGGAAGAAGCACTTTCCGCGGCGGACGGCGCCGTGATTGTGGTCAATGGCAAAGCAGGTGTGGAGGCCGGCACCAGGCGGGCCTGGGATCTGTGCGAGAAGTATAAGCTCCCCAGAATGATTTTTGTCAGCGGCATGGATGTGGATCATGCTTCTTTCCGCCAGGTGGTGGATGATCTGACCGCCCTTTACGGCAAAAAGATTGCACCTTTTAAATTCCCGATCCGCAAGGATGAGAAATTCATCGGTTATGTGAATGTGGTCAGTGAGACCGGCAACCGGTGGTCCGGCAAAGAAGTGGTATCCTGTGATATCCCGGACTACTGCCAGCCCTATCTGGAAAAGTATCGTGAAGCTTTGGTGGAAGCGGTGGCGGAGACCAGCGAGGAGATGATGGAGCGTTATTTTGAGGGCGATGAATTCTCTGTGGACGAGATTCGCGCCGCCTTAAAGCACAGTGTCTGTGACGGCTCCGTGGTGCCGGTATCCCCGGGCTCTTCCATTGTGATTCAGGGCGTTTATGCGCTGTTAGACAATATTGTAAAGTATATGCCCTCCCCGGATATGCGCCAGATTGCCGGTATTAACCGTAAGACCAACGAGATTTATCAGGCCAATTATGACTTCTCCAAGGCCAAGTCCGCATACATTTATAAGACCATGATGGATCCGTTCATCGGCAAGTACAGCCTGATTAAGGTGTGCTCCGGTGTGATTAAGGCTGACGACACCGTATATAATGTGGAAAGGGAAGTGGAAGACAAGGTCGGCAAGCTTTATGTCCTTCAGGGAAATAAACCCATCGAGGTCAAGGAGCTTCATGCCGGAGACCTGGGCGCTTTGGCCAAACTGACCGACGCCCGCACGGGAGATTCCCTGGCTACCAGAGCTTTCCCGATTCTTTATGGAAAGAATGAGATATCAAAGCCTTATACATATAAGGCATACAAGGCGAAGAATAAGGACGAGATTGATAAGCTGGCGCAGTCCCTTGCCAAGATTGGTGCGGAGGATCTGACAGTGAGGACGGTGAATGACAGCGAGAATCGCCAGATGCTGATTTATGGCATGGGCGACCTGCATCTGGATGTGATTGCCAGCCGTCTGCTCAATGAGTATAAAGTGGAGATGATTCTGGAGAAGCCCCGTGTTGCTTTCCGCGAGACCATCCGCAAGACCGCCGATGTGGAATATAAGCATAAAAAGCAGTCCGGCGGCCATGGCCAGTATGGGCATGTGAAGATGCGTTTCTCTCCGGCCGATGATATGACCATTCCTTATGAGTTTGTACAGGAGGTCGTGGGCGGCACGGTGCCGAAGAACTATTACCCGGCGGTGGACAAGGGCCTGCAGGAGTGCTGTGCCAAGGGCCCCCTGGCCGGTTATCCGGTGGGGGGTGTGAAAGCGGTTCTTTATGATGGCTCCTACCATCCGGTAGATTCCTCTGAGATGGCGTTTAAGATCGCTACGGTGGGCGCGTTTAAGAAAGGCTTTATGGCGGCTTCCCCGGTACTCTTGGAGCCAATCGTGTCCCTGAAGGTGGTTGTGGACGATGCCAATACCGGTGATGTGATGGGCGATCTGAATAAGCGCCGGGGCAGAGTGCTGGGCATGAATCCTCAGGGCGGAGGTAAGACGGAGATTGTAGCGGATATCCCGCAGATGGAGATTTACGGCTATTCCACCGATCTTCGCTCCATGACCGGCGGTACCGGTACTTTCTCATACGAATTTGCCAGATATGAGCAGGCGCCTGCGGATATCTGCCAGAAAGAGATTGACGCGGCGGCAAAGGAAGAAGTATAAATATTCAGTATTAAAAAATGTTTGAAAAAAGAAAGCTGCCGGTGTTATAATAACTGCCGTGGATGCGACCTTTTAAGACAAAAAAGTAAGTCTGGAAGTGCAAACCTGATTTTTGGGTTTGCACTTCTTTTTATGGGAAAGAAAGGAAAAGAAAAAATGGAACAAAACAACAAAATGGGCACCATGCCCATGCCGAAGCTGGTAATTAACATGTCACTGCCCCTGATGATTTCTCTTCTGGTGCAGTCGCTTTACAATATTGTGGACAGTATTTTCGTGGCCCGGATCGGGGAAAACGCCTTAACCGCTGTATCGCTTGCCTATCCCATTCAGCTTCTGATGATAGCGGTGAGTGTGGGAACCAGCGTGGGAGTGAACGCTCTTCTGGCCCAGAGCATCGGCGCGAAGCACGAGGAGGCCACCAAAAATATTGCTACCACCGGAATGCTGCTGGCAATTGCCGGTATGGTTGTCTTTCTGGTGCTGGGACTGACGTGTACCGGCCTGTTTGTGAACATGTTTACCCAGGATGAAGCCATCGGTGCCTGGTGCAGACAATATCTGTTTATTTGCATGATTTTCTGCGGCGGCACCTTTATCAGCACCATGTTTCAGCGTTTTCTTCAGTCCGTGGGAGATACCTTTGACAGCATGATCTCTCTGGTCTCCGGAGCAGTAACCAATTTGATTCTGGATCCGATTATGATTTTCGGACTTCTGGGTTTTCCGGCGCTGGGAATCAGGGGCGCGGCAATCGCCACTGTGATTGGCCAGTGGGTGTCCGCTGCCGTGGCGGTTGCCCTGAATACAGCCAGGAATCCCATTGTAAGGGTAGGGATGAAGGGCTTTCACTTTGACCGGTCAGTGATGGTCAAAATTTATAAAGTGGGGCTGCCGACCATCATCACCCAGGCCCTGGGCAGCGTAATGCTGTCGGCGGTCAATGCCATTCTGATCTCTTTTTCATCTACCGCGGTGGCTTTTTTTGGGGTGTATTACAAGCTGCAGAACTTCCTGTTTATGCCAATGAACGGTCTGGGACAGGCGGCCATTCCTATCGCTGGCTACAGCTATGGCGCCGGAAGGAAAGACAGAATTATGGATCTGCTCAAAACGATTTTACCCCTGGCTGTTGGCATTGCCGTGATGATCACCATTGTTTTCATGGCTTTTCCGTCCCAATTGTTGCAGATTTTTTCTGCCAGTGAGGAAATGCTGGAGCTTGGCGTCCCGGCATTGAGAATGATTTCCGTAACCTTTGCCTTTGGAGCGGTTACAATCATTCTGGGTTATTCCATGTCTGGACTGGGAAACGGCGTGGTCAATATGATGGGAACGGCGCTTCGCCAGGTGATTGTGCTGGTCCCCTGTATCTGGATTTTGTCAAAATACCTGGGCGTAGATATGGCCTGGTACGGCTTCTGGATTTCTGAAGCCGCGGGCTGTTTGTACGCCGCTTTGGCGTCCCGCCGGGAGCTGAAAAAGAAAGGAATTTCCGGGACAGGACAGCATTCCTGAACTGTCTTATTTTGTCTCTTTTTGTCGCTGAAAGCGAAAAGGCAAATTCTGTGCTATCCTGACGTGGCATATTCGCATTTCACAGGAAAGAGAGGGAGTATTAAAATGACAAAAGAAGAGATGCTGGTTCGACAGATCATCGGACCAGTCAGGAATGCCACCGGGGACTTTGTCTTCGCGGTCAGGGAAACCGGGAGGCTTTTGTTTGATGAGGGCAGGCCTTTTGAGGAAATCCTGCTTACCAGAGACATTTATCCGGTGGTAGCCGGACTGATGAAAAAGAACGAGCGCACTGTGGCGCGCCAGATTGAGCGTGTTGGCAACCTGTGCTGGGACAGCATGGATGAAAAACTGAAAATCAAATATATCGGCCGTCCCTTAAGTGACATTCGTTCACCTCAGGATATGATCTTTTATCTTGCATTTTACTGTCGTTTTCAAAGAGCGTTTTATGAAATTATGGAGGAAGAGCTGGGAGCGTCATTTACATCTTATTGACAGAAAAATTCAGGAATATTTAATAAATTAACAGCAAATATTTGATTGACAAAGAATTCTGAAATCTGTAGTATAAGAGGATATGAATGAGAAACCCAAAAACCCGCACAAAAGAGAAATGAAAGGAATAATGAATGGGACGCTTAAAAGAGCTGAGACGCAGGCGGGGCCTGACACAGGAGGGGCTTGCAAATGTACTTGGAACGTCGCAGCAGACGATCAGCAGGATCGAAAACAATGAAAACATGATTCCCACGGATCTGTTGGTGAAGCTGGCGAAGTTTTACAGTGTTTCTGCTGATTACATCGTGGCGCTCACGGATGAAAAGTATAATCAGGGCGGCGGCAGAGAC
>JAJQGR010000295.1:0-1765 GCA_021200345.1 Lachnospiraceae bacterium
GGTGTGTGTTTTTTTATTGGTTGGTGGGGCGTTAATTAATTGTCTTGTCGGCCCGCCTGTCTGAAATCAATTACAGCAATTTCGGTCAGCATACCTTTTACCTGCTGAATGATATTCTCAATTTTTTCGAGAACCTCTCCACTGATGTATTCTTCTCCGCACTGAGAACATTTTTCACAAGGCACATTTTTAATAATAATATAGCAGTTTTGATAATCTGTCATATAGGTAGTTGTGGACATTTCTACATTTCCTTTACAATAAAAGCAGGTCATATCAGTTCTCCTTTCTGGTCTTGAAGTCATTTTCCCATTTATTTGTATCAGGAAAATAGGCCGTAATTAAAAATAAATCTGTTTCATTCATTCCTATAACGATATGCATCAGAGAGTTACCCGTATTATGTCCCAGTATGAGACAGCTTGGGTATGGATAATCATCAGGATATTGTTCAATAATCTCGCCTGTTTGTATACAGGCAATAATATCCCTTAACAGAATTTCTCTCTGCTCCAACCGCTTTGCAGCGTGTACAGTTATCTTAATATGCTTTGCTGAGCAAATGGATCGTAAATCTGAGATATTCATAAAATGTTCCTTTCTTCATTACTATATACTAAAAATAAATGAAAGGCAATAAGATTGGATGAAAGCTGTATCATAAATTTCCGGAAAAATCTTCCATTAAGATATTAAAGGAAATTTTCAGGAAGGTTATTTGTAGTTCATTGTTTTAGGAAATCAATTACTTAGGAACTGTCGTGACAGCTCCTAACTATTAGCTACAGTGTACAGAGAGTAAAACAACCCCCTTTTTTCCATCAGGTTTTCAAAATCTCCCTGCTCCGCCAGCCGGCCGTCCTTCATGACAAAAATCTGGTCATACTGGCGCAGCAGGCTCTCCTCCAGACGGTGGGTGACAGTAATGGAAGATACCCCCGGCAGATGCAGGATGGCCTCGCTGACGCTGTGAGCGGTCTCGGCATCCAGCGCCGCGGTGGCCTCGTCCACCAGAAGGATGGGAGTTTTGCGCAGCAGAGCCCGGGCAATGGAGATGCGCTGGCGCTCGCCGCCGGAAAGTGCTGAACCGTTCTCTCCGCACAGATAGCCATCGCCCCGTTCTGTTATCAATGTGGAAAGCCCGGCCTGCTGTACCGCGGTGTTCACCTGATCGGCGGGAAAATCCCCGAACATGGTAATATTATTGAGGATGGTGTCATTGAAAATAAAGACATCCTGTCCGATCAGGCTCATCACATCATAGAGACTGTCCGAATGGATATCTTTCAGCTCCTGTCCGTCCAGTGTGATGGAGCCGCGATAGTCGTTGAAGGCGCCCATCAGAAGCTGAAGCAGGGTAGATTTGCCGCTGCCGGAGGTGCCTGCCAGGGCGTATTTGAAGCCGGGATAAAGTCTAAGGGAGATGTCCTGAAGGATCGCTTTTTCAGAGTCATATCCAAAGGAAACCTTCTGCAGTGCAAGCTCCTCATGAAATCCGTCGACGGTATGACAACCCTCCACCCGCACATTTTCCTCCGTGATCTGTGCTGTTTTCTCCACCAGCCCTCTGGCCGCCTTCCATCCGGCCAGATCCTGGGGAACGGACTGGATGGGCTGCATCAGGTAATTACAGCAGTTGATAAAAATGACGACGGTGCCGATGGTAATGGTTCCGTGCAGGGCCAGCCAGACCGCTGCCAGCATGACGCCGCACTGCATGAGTAAAGAGGCGGATAAAGCGGATGCATGCAGCAGCTTTTCATAC
>JAJQGR010000295.1:1775-7819 GCA_021200345.1 Lachnospiraceae bacterium
CCTTTCAGCAGATCCTGCAGGGAGGCCACAAAGTGTTCGTTCTGGCGGCTTACCTTCTGTTCCCGGTTGGCAAGCTCTCCGCCCATCAAAAGCATGACCGCCAGCGGCAGGATGCACAGGGCCAGAGCCAGAAGTGTCAGAAACGGGTTATACCAGACCAGAACGCACAGTGTGATTACAAAGAGGAAGCTCATCTGCACAAGGCTGAAGCTGTTGTTCAGATAATTGCTTTCAATGATTGCGGCATCGTTGTTCAGGACGGACAGATAACGGCCCGTGTTTTCCTTTGAAAAGGCGGAAATACTTTTCTGTGTCAGCTTTTCAAAGACCTTTTCCTTATATTGACGCATGGCGCGTTCCAGAAATAAGCAGCGCAAACGTCCGGAAAGGGTGTCCATGATGAAATTGAGGATGAGAAAAACCGCGATCATGCCGCAGCTTTTATAGAATTCCCTCATGGAACCTCCCGCTGCGATATCCATCAGATCTCCAAGCGTGACGGAGAGCAAAATCAGCAGAAGGTTGGAGGAAACATTCAGAATCATGACCGCGGCGTACAGCAGGCGGTTTCCCTGATAGAATGCGCGGAAGTATTCACGGGCGGTCGGGACAGTGCCTGAGCCGTTATGCATTTGAGTATTCATTGTACAGAATCCTTTCCTTTCCGGGTATTCCTGGTTTCATGCGCTGACGCGCAGGGTGCGTTTTGCGCAGTAAGGTTTCCTTTCCGTTCGGTCAGCCATGGCTTTTCCCTTATTTTCCAGGCATAAAAATATACATTATTTTTATGCATCAGCCAGCGGGCGAGATACAGAAACGGAATCAATGCCTCTTCATTTTTCAGCTGATATGCCATTACGTTACCGTTTTCTGCCTCAATTTCGATAGAGGTGAGAAGTCCGCAGTCCGCCATTCCTGAAAGCAGCCGGTCCGCATCCTGAAGTGGAATATTGCTTTCATGGGCGAGAGTGGCGGCGGAAATGTAAGCGTCCGGTTGCCGTTTCATGAATTGGAAGAGCAGCTCCAGCACACCGTCCTGCACCAGAAGAGTAAACAGCCGCTGATAATCTTTGACGGGTGCCAGATTCTGTCCATAGCCTCCTTCAGGCTCGGGCAGCAGCAGATAAAGAGGGAAATCCTCGGCGGACACAGTCAGCATGGCTCCGTCGTCACTGGTCAGAATGGGACGCATCCAGGACGAAGACTCACCCTCTATGATGCCAATGTTATTGATGTAGGCGGTATTTCTGACATTGATAATATTGTCCAGCTCGCTGGCCAGGGCGTCGGGAATTCCCAGACCGCGGATCGAGGTGGTCAGAAGATGAAACATCTCTTTCATCCGCCGGTTCTCCGGAAAGCTTTGCAGATATCGAACCAGTGTATGGCTGATGTCTGTCTCCGGCTTTTCATCCCTTCCGAACAGCCCATCCAGGCTCACCCCCAGCACATCCGCGATCAGAGGCAGAAGCTCCACGTCCGGCGCGCCGCCGTTTTCCCATTTGCTGACCGCCTGGGAGGAGACGCCCACAAGCGCTCCCAGCTGCTCCTGGGTCATGCCCCTTTCTTTTCTCAGTTCTGATATTTTATCGCTGATAATCATAAAAACACCTCCGTGTCAACCGATGATTGAAGTATATCACAATTACAGGTTGTATACAATGGAGGAAAAATTGAGGATTTGAAACTAATGGTTGAATTATTTACAGCGGAAGGATCAAGCTGAGATGATGGATACACCGCCCATCCTGAATGGCCATGCTTTTATTGTTCACGTTGAAATGCGCAGATATCCCTCAGACAGCATCGGTCACAGTACGGCTTCGTCCGTGCGGTGCAGACCGCCCGCCCGTGGTCTACGAAGCGGTGGCACAGGTCGTTGCCCTCCTCGGGAGGAATGATTTTCCACAGTTCCTTCTCTACTTTGGCAGGCTCCCTGATATTGTCTACCAGCCCAATCCGGTTGCAGAGCCGGATGCAATGGGTGTCAGTGACGATGGCGGGCTTGCCGAATACATCTCCCATAATCAGGTTGGCGCTTTTCCTGCCGACGCCGGGAAGCCTCAGAAGCTCCTCCATGGTGTCCGGCACCCGTCCGCCGTAAACATCCCGCAGCATCTTCATGCAGGCGCTGATGTCCCGGGCCTTGCTGTGTCCCAGGCCGCAGGGCCGCACAATGGCTTCAATGTCCGCTACATCCGCTTCCGCCAGGGCCTCAATGGTTGGATATTTTTCATATAAGCCTTCCACCACCACATTCACTCTGGCGTCAGTACACTGGGCCGCCAGACGGACGCTGACCAACAGCTTCCAGGCGTCGTCATAATCCAGGGTGCAGTCGGTGTGGGGGTATTCCTTTTTCAGGCGCGCGATGACCTCAAGCGCCAGCTCCTGTTTTGTCATTTGAATTTTCTTCTTTCGTTTCTTCATTTATATGTTATATTTTGAACGATATTTTATCTTCCTGAACACTTCATTCAGGATGGAAACAGTATAGCAGTTATGTTTTGAGAAAGCAACAATGTTTCATCATTGCTTTTTTGAAGAAATGCAATGACATCTGTTCCGATTTCTGATAAAATGAGCTCAATAAATTGACTGAAGCGGTGTAATGTCAAATTTCTTGACAGAGAATCAATCTTTTGAATGAAAGGGAGGCGAGAGTTATTGTGAAGAGGGACGATATTTTAACTTTTGAGGAAATATCTGAGGTCATAAAACCAATTGCGTTAAAATATCAGGTGAATGCAATTTATCTGTTTGGTTCCTATGCCAGAGGGGAAGCAACGTGTGACAGCGACCTGGATTTTCTGGTGTTTGGAGGAAATAAGTTTAAATTAACTATGATTTTTGCACTGGGTGAAGACCTGAGAGAGTCCTTTAAAAAGGATGTTGATGTATTTGAAATTCATGAAGTGAATCAGGAAAGCATATTTTACCAGAATATAATGAAAGAAAAGGTGCTGGTCGCATGAAATATTCTGATGAACAACGTATTCAGAAGATTTTAGAGTATGCTCAAAAGCTGACAGAGTATATAGAAAAACAGAAAGTAAAAAAAGAAGATCTGATAAAGGATTATTCTCTGCAATGGCTTGTAACGACGCCGTTGTATAATATAGGGGAACTTGTATATTATTTATCCCCCGAATATAAAGAAATCCACAGTGAGATTCCCTGGTCAATGATATCAGGATTAAGACATCGATTAGTACACGATTATGATGGTACAAACTGGAATATTATTGCGGATGTTGTTTTTGAAGAATTGCCGGAACTGATCGTTAAACTGAAAAAGATATCTTAACAGCCTGTTTCATTTGCAATATATCATCACAGGAGGTACCAAAGATGGGTATTGTCGTCATCGGAGCCGTTTTCGTAGACATCAAAGGCTTCCCTAAGGATAATTATATCCCCACCGGCCGCAACGCCGGTACCATTGAATACATTCACGGCGGCGTCAGCCGCAACGTGGTGGAAAATATCGCCAACGTAGAGCTGCGCCCCACCTTTGTCAGTCTGGTGGATAACACCGCCATGGGAGCGGACGTGGTTCACAAGCTGCAAAGGCATAAGGTCAACACGCAATATATTCACACTGTCCCTCAGGGCATGGGCACCTGGCTGGCCGTCTTTGACACCACAGGCGATGTGGCAGGGTCAATTTCTCAGCGCCCCAATCTGATGCCGATTTTAAAGACGCTGGAAAAGCATGGGGATGAGATCTTCGCGGCTGCGGATTCCATAGTGGTGGAGATCGATATTCATAAGGAGATTGTCAAAAAAGTATTCGAGCTGGCGGAAAAATATCAGAAAAAGGTCTACGCCATTGTCTCCAATATCAGCATCGCCATCAAGCGCCGGGACTTTATCAAGAGGCTGGACTGCTTCGTCTGCAATCAGCAGGAGGCGGGGATTTTGTTCGCGAAGGATTACTGCAATGTGGAACCGGAACAGATGGAGGACGCCCTGGCCGAGCAGGTCAAAAACGCTCAGATCCAGTCCATGGTTGTTACCATGGGCAGTAAAGGAAGCGTTTACGTGGACCAGAATGGCAATAAAGGTTTCTTTCCCGCCATGAAAGTTCAGGTCAAGGACACCACCGGCGCGGGGGATGCTTTCTGCTCCGGCCTGGTCATCGGCCTGACTTACCACAAAACGCTGGTAGAAGCCGTGGAGATCGGCACCCGCCTGGCAGCCTCCGTGATCGTGTCCAGTGAGAACGTGTGTCCTCGCTTCCTCCCCAGGGAGCTGGGAATCGATGTGGACGTGCCGGAGGAGGTTCGGACGGAGGAGTCATAAAAAAATAAGACAAAGATATTCTTGCCAAATGTATATTCATTTTGTATGATTGAAAAAGTATGAGCAAAATAAAGATAAAAGGAGCACTCCATGCCTAAAAGAACCGACATCAACAAGATCCTTATCATTGGCTCCGGCCCCATCATCATCGGCCAGGCCTGCGAATTCGACTACTCCGGCACCCAGGCCTGCAAGGCCCTGAGAAAGCTGGGCTATCAGATTGTCTTAGTCAACTCCAACCCTGCTACCATCATGACTGATCCAGAGATGGCCGATGTGACCTACATCGAGCCCCTGAATGTGGAGCGTCTGGAGCAGATCATCGCCAAAGAGAGTCCCGACGCCCTTCTGCCCAATCTTGGCGGACAGTCAGGGTTAAATCTCTGTGCTGAGCTGTCCAAAGCAGGGGTGTTAGATCAATATCATGTCCAGGTCATCGGCGTACAGGTGGACGCCATTGAGCGGGGTGAGGACCGCATTGAATTTAAAAACGCCATGAACGCCTTAGGGATCGAGATGGCCAGAAGCGAGGTCTCCTACAGCGTGGACGAAGCGCTGGCCATTGCGGACCGTCTGGGTTATCCGGTGGTGCTGCGTCCGGCCTACACCATGGGCGGCGCCGGCGGCGGTCTGGTTTACAACAGAGAGGAATTAAAAACCGTTTGCGCCAGAGGCTTACAGGCAAGCCTGGTGGGCCAGGTGCTGGTGGAGGAATCCGTTCTGGGCTGGGAAGAGCTGGAGCTGGAGGTGGTGCGGGATGCGGACGGCAACATGATTACCGTCTGCTTTATTGAAAATATTGACCCTATGGGGGTACACACCGGCGATTCTTTCTGTGCAGCACCCATGCTGACCATTTCCAAAGAGCTGCAGGCGCGTTTGCAGGAACAGGCTTACCGCATTGTGGAGTCGGTACAGGTCATCGGCGGCACCAATGTGCAGTTTGCCCATGATCCGGTCAGCGACCGCATCGTGGTCATCGAGATCAATCCCCGCACATCCCGTTCCTCGGCCCTGGCCAGTAAGGCCACCGGCTTCCCCATTGCCATGGTGTCCGCCATGCTGGCGGCGGGCCTGACCTTAAAGGACATTCCATGCGGCAAGTATGGTACTTTGGATAAATACGTCCCGGACGGCGATTATGTGGTCATCAAATTTGCCCGCTGGGCCTTTGAGAAATTCAAGGGCGTGGAGGATAAGCTGGGTACCCAGATGCGGGCTGTGGGGGAGGTTATGAGCATCGGCAAGACCTATAAGGAAGCCTTCCAGAAGGCAGTCCGTTCTCTGGAGACCGGCCGCTACGGCCTGGGTCATGCCAAAGATTATGACCAGAAGTCCAAAGAAGAGCTTTGCCGCATGCTGGCCACTCCCTGCAGCGATCGTCATTTCATTATGTATGAGGCGCTGCGCAAGGGCGCCACTGTGGAGGAAATTTATAACCTGACATACGTCAAGAGATACTTCATTGAGCAGATGAAGGAGCTGGTGGAAGAGGAGGAAGCCCTGGCACAGTGCAGGGGCAGCCTGCCTGAGGACGCGGCTTTGATCCGCGCCAAAAAGGACGGCTTCTCCGATAAATATTTAAGCCAGATTCTGGAGATTTCTGAGGATGCGGTGAGAGAGCGCCGGCTGACTCTTGGCGTGGAGGAAACCTGGGAGGGTGTCCATGTCAGCGGTACTTTAGACAGCGCCTACTATTATTCCACCTACAGCGGCGAGGACAAAAATCCCATCCGCAC
>JAJQGR010000163.1 GCA_021200345.1 Lachnospiraceae bacterium
CCCTCGGGGATATGAATATGAAAATCATGCTTTTCAAAATAATCCTCCGGCACCGCGTAATCTCCCGCGATGCTGCGCACATAGCTGAACGCGATCTGTGCGGATTCCTGCATGACCTCCCCCATCTGACCGGTCAGTCTCAGTTCCCCTTTTCCCGGCATGGTATTGACCTGAATCTCCAGAGTGACGCCTCCCACACTGGTCCAGGCAAGTCCTCTGACAATCCCGATCTCCGGTTTTTTATTGGCGTGCTCCTGATCATATTTTTCCTTGCCCAGATATCCCTGTAAATCCGGAGCGTCAATGCACAGACTGCCCGGAACCGCCTCATTGCTGACAAACTTCCTGGCGGCTTTCCGATACAGATCCGCCAGACAGCGCTCCAGGTTCCTGACGCCTGCCTCCCTGGTATAACCGGAAATCAGCCTGCGGATGGCCTCATCGGTGATCTCCACTCCGCCGTCCTCCATCCCATGGTCCAGCGCCTGCTTGGGCACCAGGTGTTCTCTGGCAATATGAAATTTCTCATTGGCCGTATAACCGCTGATCTGAATCACATCCATTCTGTCAAGCAAAGGACTGGGTACATTGGATGTATCATTGGCGGTGGCGATAAACAGCACCTCGCTTAAATCAATGGGCAGCTCCAGATAGTGATCCCGAAACTGTCGGTTCTGTTCACTGTCCAGCACCTCCAGCAATGCGGAATAAGCGTCTCCCCGGTAATCCTGGCTGACCTTATCGATTTCATCTAAAAGCAGCACGGGATTCTTGACCCCTGCCTGACGAATGCCCGCGGCGATCCGGCCGGGCATGGCGCCGATGTAGGTCTTTCTGTGCCCTCTGATCTCCGCCTCGTCGTGGATACCGCCCAGGCTGATGCGCACATATTCTTTCTGCAGAGCCTCCGCCACGGAGCGGGCAATGGAGGTTTTCCCCGTACCGGGAGGGCCCACCAGGCAAAGAATGGAGCTGTGGCTTTCCGGATGATAGGCCCGCACTGCCAGAAATTCCAGAATACGCTCCTTGACTTTCTCAAGGCCATAATGATCCCTCTCCAGAATTTCCTCCGCACGATGAATATCCAGACAATCCTCGCTCATTTTATCCCAGGGCATGTCCAGAAGCATTTCAATATAATTGCGTTCCACGCTGGCCTCGGCACTGTTGCCGGCCACACTGCGCAAACGTTTGATTTCCTTGAGAATCTTTTCCCTGATTTCATCGGAAGCCTGCAGTTGTTCCACTTTGGCCTCAAACTGGTCCGCGTCCGAGCTCATCGGATCCTCTCCCAGTTCTTCCCTGATGACGCGCATCTGCTCCCGTAGCATATATTCTTTCTGCTGCTTATCCACTCTCTCTTTTACTTTGGCGTTCAGTTCCGCTCTGGCCTTGCCGATGTAAGTCTCATCCGCCAGAATCTGGCAGACCGCCTCAAAGCGCTCCCGTAGGTCAACGCAGTTCAGAACCTGCTGCTTTTTGGGCATGGGAAGGGGCAGCGTGGCCGCCGCAAAATCCAGGCATCTCCCCAGGCTTTGATTCTTTTCCAGAAACTCCACCAGACCGCCGCCCGCTTTGGGGAAGCACTGCAGATATTCCGCCAGCTCTATCTCCAGCTGACGCCGCATGGTTTCCTTCTCCAGCCGGTCCAGCACATCCTCATCATCCGCTGCAACCGGGCTCACAAAAGCGCTCAAATACCCATTTTTCTCCTGCATGCCGCAGAGTCTGCCCCGGCCAAGTCCCGCGACCACAACCCGCAGGGTCTTGTTGGAAAGTCTGGAAATCTGACGAATCCGCACAAGGGTGCCAATGGGTTCCACATCACCCTCTCCCGGATCTTCGGTGCTGACATATTTCTGACAGGTCACAAACAGCTGCTGTTTCAACGCCATGGCCTGCTCCACAGCGCGGACAGATTTTTCCCGGACCACATCAAAATGCAGACTTACCTCCGGAAAGATCACTATTCCCCGCAGAGCCACCATGGGAAGCAGCATTTCCGGCTGTTTTTCCCCGACTGCCTCTGTTATTTCCATTTTATCTGTCGTATCTCTTTTTTTCTTCGTTTTCCATTTTTTCCTGTAATAAATAGAACAGGCGCCACATCTGCAGCGCCTTTCCACTTTCATCGGCGATGTATGATTCTCGGTTCTTCTTTCCTCTCCACCGCTGCTTTTGTAATAATGCATTTCTCTATTGTCGGATCAGAGGGCACCTGATACATGGTGTCCATCAGGATATTCTCCACAATGGTACGCAGTCCCCTGGCGCCTGTCTTTTTCTCCACTGCCTGATCTGCAATGGCCTCAATGGCATCCGGTTCGAATTCCAGTACTACGTCATCGTATTTCATCAGCTTCTGATACTGCTTGACCAGCGCGTTTCTGGGCTCCTGCAAAATCCGCACCAGGGCATCCCGGTCCAGCCCTTCCAGATTGACCATCACCGGCACCCTGCCGATAAACTCCGGAATCAGGCCGAACTTGATCAGATCCTGGGTGGTCACTTCCGCGAACAGCTCTCCGGCTTCCCGGTTAATCTTGTGGGTCACATCCTGATTAAAGCCGATGGCCGAGCGGTCCAGGCGGGAAGCAATGATCTGCTCCAGTCCGGAGAAAGCCCCGCCGCAGATAAACAGGATATTGGTGGTGTTGATAGGAATCAGCTCCTGCTGAGGATGCTTGCGTCCTCCCTGAGGAGGCACGCTTGCCTCCGTGCCCTCGATCAGTTTTAATAAAGCCTGCTGCACACCCTCACCAGACACATCTCTGGTGATGGATACATTCTCGCCTTTCTTGGTAATCTTGTCAATCTCATCAATGTAGACAATCCCGTGCTCCGCCTTGGAAACATCATAATCGGCCGCCTGAATCAGCTTCAGCAGAATATTTTCCACGTCCTCTCCCACATAACCGGCTTCCGTCAGCGTGGTGGCATCGGCAATGGCAAAAGGCACATTGATGATTTTGGCCAGGGTCTGAGCGATATAAGTCTTGCCGCAGCCGGTAGGGCCAAGGAGAAGGATGTTGCTTTTCTGTATCTCCACATCATCCACATACCGCTGTGCCAGGACCCTCTTATAGTGATTGTACACCGCCACGGAGAGTACCTTTTTGGCCTGTTCCTGTCCGATCACATAATCATCCAGAAAGCGCTTGATCTCCTGCGGCTTGAGCAGATTGATCTCCAGCTCATTATCGCCGCTGCTCTCATCATCGTCATACAGCTCATCATCCAATATCTCCGAGCAAAGATTGACGCACTCGTCACAAATATAAATTCCATCAGGACCCGCGATGATCTTTCGCACAGCATCCTGAGATTTCCCGCAAAAAGAACATCTGATCCGGTTAGAATTCTTTCCTGCCATGTTTTCCTCTCAAAATGGATATGTCCGCTGCCGCGGACACATCTTTATTTTTCTTTTCTTGTCACCACACTGTCAATCAGGCCATATTCCATGGCGTCCTGGGCAGTCAGCCAGTTATCGCGCTCGGTATCTCTGGCCACCTCCTCATAGCTTTTGCCGCAGTTCTCAGCCAGGATCCGGTTCATTCTCTCCTTGATAAAGAGGATGTGTTTCGCGGTGATCTCAATCTCTGTAGCCTGTCCCTGGGCGCCGCCGGAGGGCTGATGAATCATAATCTCCGAATTAGGCAGCGCCATTCGCTTGCCTTTCGTGCCGCCTGCCAGCAAAAAAGCTCCCATGCTGGCCGCCATGCCCACGCAAATGGTAGATACATCGCATTTGATGTACTGCATGGTATCATAGATTGCCATGCCCGCGCTGATGCTGCCGCCGGGACTGTTGATGTACAGATGAATATCCTTGTCCGGATCCTCCGCTTCCAGGAAAAGCAGCTGCGCCCCCACCAGCGACGCGCTGGTATCGTTGACTTCCTCTCCCAGAAAGATAATCCTGTCCTTCAATAATCTGGAATAAATATCGTAAGATCTTTCTCCTCTGCTTGTCTGTTCAATGACATAAGGTACTAAACTCATCGCGATCTCCTTTCTGATCCTTTCAGAATCCATTCTGAACAGCTGACTGTGAAGCTCTACAGAGGCTTCGCAAATGTCTGTTTCAAATTTTGTTACTCCTGCGCTTCAGAGGCGGGTGCTTCCTCCGTCTCCTCAGCAGCCTTTGGTTCCACTTCAATTGCGTTCTCTACAAGGAACTGTACCGCCTTATTGATAGCCAGGTCATCTTTCACCTGCTTCTTGCCGGCTTCTCCCAGAGCGGTCTCAATGGCCTCAATCTCCATGCCGTATTCCTTGCTCATGCGCTCCAGCTCTTCCTGATACTCTTCCTCAGAAGCCTCAATCTGCTCTGCGGCAGCCACCGCCTCCAGCACAAGGCTCTGACGGATGCGCTGCTCAGCCTGGGGCTTCACCTGATCCATCATTGTAGCCATGGTACTGTTGGTAAACTGCAAATACTGCTCAAAGGACAATCCCTGAGACTGAATTCTCTGGGAAAAGTCCTCAATCATCTGCCTCTGCTGATACTCAATCATGGGTGCCGGAATCTCCATCTGGGCGTTGGCTGTCACGGCATCCACCACCGCGTTTTCCTTCGCCCGTTTCACCTCATCTTCCTTCTTTTCCAGAAGCTGCTTTTTCACATCCGCTCTGTATTCCTCCATGGTATCGAACTCGGAAACCTCGGAAGCGAACTCATCGTCCAGCTCTGGAAGCTCTTTCACCTTGATCTCCTTGACGGTGCACTTAAATACCGCCGCCGCTCCGGCCAGATCCTCCGCCTGATAATCCTCCGGGAAGGTCACATTCACTTCCAGCTCTTTGCCGATCTCAGCGCCGATGAGCTGCTCCTCAAAGCCCGGGATAAAGGAACCGGAGCCAATGGTCAGGGGATAATCCTCTCCCTTGCCGCCCTCAAAGGCAACGCCGTCCTTAAAGCCCTCAAAATCCAGCGTCACCACATCCCCGTCCTGCACCGGTCTGTCATCCACATCGATCTCGCGGGAATTGGTCTCTCTCTCTTTCTCAATCTCGGCATCCACCTGGGCCTCGCTGACCTCAGCCTCCACCTTATCAATCTCCACGCCCTTATACTGGCCCAGAGTTACCTCCGGCTTTACAGCTACCTCGGCGGTGAAAATGAAATTCTCACCCTCGCCGATCTGGATCACATCCACCTCCGGGCGGGAAACAATCTCCTTGCCTTCATACTCTTCCAGGGCTTTCTCATAAGCCTCCGGGATTACCTCGTTGGCAGCATCCTCATAGAAAACACCCTTGCCGTACATGCTCTCGATCATCTTGCGGGGAGCCTTTCCCTTACGGAAGCCGGGAATATTGTATCTGGACTTTGTCTTCTGATAAGCGTCATTCAAAGCCTTATCAAACACAGCCGCCTCCACCTCTATGGTCAGTTTAATCATGTTCTTCTCTAAGTTTTCTACCTTTAAACTCATAATTTCCTCCCAAGTTTGCTTTTGCGCGGCTGTCAGCTTTCCCCTCCCGGGCTGTCCGAAGCAACAGGACGGTTTCTAACCCTCCTGACCGCACTCATTTCATGATTGTAGCACAGTTTTTTAGTGAATACCAGCTTTTTCTTAAATTATTGAACGCAAAGTTTCTTAAAGTTTTGTGAAGCGAAGCAAAAAAAGCGATGACTGTTTCCCGTAACAAAAGTTTCCAGCATAATTCTTTCGGGCTTTCACATACTATTGCCAGGATAAGAAACACAGAACCGACTTCTTCAGATGTGTCGCTGTCCCGGAAATTTCATTTTCCGGGCAAAAAACAGGAAGGATAGGGACTGCACGCCTTATCCTTCACAATAGATATCATAAGACACGGAGGTGAAAACTATGGCAAGTTCAAGCAAGACCAACCAGATGGAAGTGCCCGAAGCGAAAGCCGCAATGGACAAGTTCAAGACTGAGGTCGCAGGCGAGCTGGGTGTCAACCTGAAAGAGGGTTACAACGGCGATCTGACTTCCAAAGAGGCCGGTTCCATCGGCGGCGAGATGGTTCGCCGTATGATCAAGGCACAGGAAGAGACCATGAGCAACCAGTAAGCCATTCGGCAGGAAGAACAAAACGTAGATAAAAGCACAAAGCGGGAGGGCGAAGTTTGCCCTCCCGCGAATTTTGTAGAAATGAAAAGCTCTCTCATGAAATCCAGAGATCGCTCCCAATACGGCGCAGATGATTCTGATATTCGCTTGTGCCATACAGCACATCCCTCAGACTGCACAGCTGAATCCGGTTCTTCCTAATCCAGTCATGCAGACGGGCGGAGGTAAGCCCCTCCACATCATAGGTCCGGCTCAGCGTATAATATCTGCGGTTTTCCCCATAATCTCCCAGTCTTGCCACATGATAGTCCACATATCCCGGATGAAATCCATGCATAATCGCGGCTCCGTCAGGAAGATCCATGAGTCTCATTCTGTCCTCCAGCAAAAACCGGACCGGGTCGTAATCCTCCAGCTCGTGCAGTGTTTCTCTGATAATATCCCCTGCCACAATATTTTTCTGGTCTATAATATACAGCTTCGCCGATTCCCACCTGGGAAGCACCGGATCTACATCAAAACCTCCGTCTTCCCTCAGGTGCATCTTATGTCCAAAATCAGATGCTATTCCGTATGTGGCGGCAACGTCTGTCATTGCCTTTGCAAAAGGGCCTGTACCTTTCGGCCCTCCCAATGTATCCGGCGCCCGTCCCAGGATATCCATGCAGCGCTCTATTTCCGTGCTTAACTCGCGAAAAGCCTGCTCATAAACAACGTCCTTTGCATTGTACAGTTCGCTGCGTTCCCTGAAAAACCCCGTCTCCTTTACTACCAGACTGGGAACCTCTCTGACAGGCAATACCGGTTGATGCCAGAAATGTGGATGCCAGCCCACACTGATCCACGGAAAATCCCTCAGACGCCTCAGCGCATCCACTGTCCCGGGTGATTCCAGCATCACATCCGCACTGGTCACATAGCCGTTTTGAATGGCTTCAAAGGTGCCGATATTATATACATCTGTATATCCTACATCGTCCGCTCTGATTACAAGTTTATACATTTTACCCCTTTCTCCCGGCAAATTATTTTCCGCCTGACGGCTCCAGCTTTCTTCTGAAAGCAAGTACTACAAACAGTGCGCATGCCATGGAAACTGTCATATATCTCCACATGTTTGCGTATCCGGCAACCCCCGCGATCATTCCGCCAATGGACGGTCCCAAAAGCTGTCCCATATCGATTCCTATATAATTCGTGCAGTTTCCAGCCCCGCGTCTTTCTTTGGGAACCATTTTCATACTCAGAGCATTCAGAGACGGCTGACATGCGCCATATCCAAAGGCCGAGAGAAAAGCCGCCAGATAAAACATCCACAGTGTCTGTGAAAAACTTAAGACCCAGAAAGAGGCCGCAAAACAAATGACAGAGGGTACGGTCACCTTTACAGTTCCGTATTTATCCGCCAGTTTTTCCACAAAAGGTCTGGTAAACAGCAGCGTACCCGCATAGATTGCAAAATAAATACCGATATAAGTATACTCCTTATCCGTCAGACGACCGCTCGCAAAAATATACACATAAGAATTAATCAGGCTGAAGCATACGGACAAAAAGAACAGAACAATTGCCGGCAGCACTGCCTCTTTCGCGAACATGCTGCTCAGTGAAATATGAAACTTTT
>JAJQGR010000078.1 GCA_021200345.1 Lachnospiraceae bacterium
GGTGTAGACCGTCTGAATGCGGTTTCTGGTAGTCTGCGGTTTTCTGGATGTGATGGCAATTTTCTGCCCGATAATGTGATTCATCAGGGTCGATTTGCCTACGTTGGGACGGCCAATCAGGGTGGCAAAACCGGATTTTGTGTTGTTCATGTGTATATTCCGTTTCTATAAATATTGTTCGGTTGTTTCAAAAAGGTCCCTGTTTTGGAGAAGCTTTTCAGCATTTCCCACCACACACAGCGCTTCGTCCTCCATGAAAGCTTCCACGTAGGCTGAGAGACTGCGAAGTTTATCCGGAGTACAGTCCAGAAGTTGGTCTCTGTCACGCTGCATTTCTTCGTAGGTTTTTCCGGACATATACGCGGAAAGGGACATGGCGCCGAGACCGGAAGGGGTAAGAGGCGTATCCAGTTCGCTGATTGCGCCGATGATATACTGGGTCATGGTGCGATCATCGATCTCCAGTTCGGCGATGGCTTTCGCCGCGTTCTCATACACTCCGACCGTACGCTTCAGATGGGGATCTCTGTAAGATACAAAATAACTGTCACCATTGTGTCCAAAACGCAGCATACAGCCGTAAGCCCCGCCCTTAACGCGCACCTGTGTCCACAGATATTCATAACTCAGCATGGTCTTGAGCACCTGCAAAGCGCCGGTATACTCCAGACCTTTCTTTTTAAAATTGCCGGCCCTGCAGACATACTGTACCTGACCGGATGTCAGAAAGCCCTCCTGCTTTTTGGAAATGACCGGAGTATAGCTGCCCCGACAAATCTCACAGGTATATAAATGCTCCGCAAAATTTTCAATACATTCAACGGTTTGAGCAATTCCTGTCTCCTCCGCCGTAATGTCTACCATCAGGTTCTCCCTGCGGAAAATAATCTCGCACAGCTTTTGCAGGGTCTGAGCCGTCTCCTTTAATCCTTCCTCATCTCTCTTCGCCAGCTCACACAGAAAACGATAAGAAGTGATTCCGGAGAGCTCCTCCTGTACAGCACCGGTTTTGCTGAAATAGGACAGGGCCCTGGCAGCCGCCATCTGATGGCCCGACTGCATCAGAGCACTCTGCATCTGACTCTTTGTCTCCAGCAGGATTTCTCTCAAACGCTTTAAATCCGAAAAATCAGTTCCAGTAATCACTTCCTGAATCAGGGCAATGGCCGCGGGAATATTTTCGTACAGCATTTTGGCCTTCATATCCAGAGTCAGCGTCAGTTTCTCCGGCGTCTGGTGGTTCTGATACAGGTTGACAGTGGGCTCCATACTGCCGCAAATCAGGTTGATCTCATTGAACAAATCCCCGTAATTGTGCCTGTCCGTATCCATCAGTATCAAAACGTTTTTCAGGACAGAAAGGTAAGGCATCATCTCCTGAGAAACGTCCTTTAAATCAAACATCATGCGCAGGTAAGCAATACCGTTGGTATAAAGCGGATGGGTCAGCACCTTCACTTCCCCGCAGCTTCTCAGATCATTGACAGGCTTTAAAGCCTCTTTTTTCAAATCCTTAATCTGCAAAAGAGGAATGGTCGCCAGCGCCTGCTCCGTATCCTCTCTGTCCTGGTATTCCCGAAGCTTTTTCTCATCCTCGATAATTTTCTGAATCTCCCCGGGTGACATGGCCGCCTTTTTTCTGGCCAGCTTTTGGGCAAAAGCAGCGTCTCTTTGCTCTGTCAGACCTTCCTCAGGATACATCTCCACAATGCTTCTGTGAGGGTTATTTATCAGGTATTTCTCCACCAGTTCCTCAAAATATCCCTGGCCGGCTTTCTTTTTCAGACCCTCATAGATTTCGTCCAGTTCCAGACCCGCAAAGGGAGCTTCATCGCTGTAGTTCCAGGTGCCCATGGCCTGCAGGCCCATAATCAGCCCTTTCGGCCATCGACCGCAGTCGTTTTCCTTATACTGAAATTCCTGGCAGCTGATGGCAGCCTGAAGGGTTTTAGAATCTATTCCTTCCTTTACCACCTTTTTCAGGGTATCACGGATAATCTGTTCAAATTCTCCCACCCGTTTCTCATCCGCGTCCTTGGCAATGATACTGAAATAAGGCTGCAGAATCTCATCCTCCGCTGTGGAATATACGTCCTTGCCGATACCGGCGTCTACCAGAGCCTGTCTGACCACCGCACCGGGAGAGGAACAGAGCGCGTAATCCAGAATATCCAGAGCTACCGCCGTCTCCACGTCCAGTGAAGTGCCCACAGAAACATTGTAAGACAGGTAAGCCTTCTGCTCCGTATCCTCACCCTCCATGACCGGATAGGGCTTGCGTATATGCACCGGATTCTCAAAAGGCTTCTGCATGCGGATGCGGGTATCCATCTCCAGATAATCAAAACGATTCAGATAATGCTCGTGAATAAACAGAAGCTTCTCCCACAGATTCATATTTCCATACAGGTAAATATAACTGTTGGATGGGTGGTAAAGGGTATGGTGAAAATCCAGAAACTGTTCATAACTTAAGTCAGGAATACACTCCGGATCTCCGCCGCTCTCCAATCCATAGCAGGTGTCCGGATACAGAGAATTCACGATTTCTCTGGAAAATACCTCGTCCGCACTGGAGAACGCACCCTTCATCTCATTATAAACCACTCCGTTGACAGTCAGCGGAGCCTCAGGGCTTTCCATTTCATAATGCCAGCCCTCCTGTCTGAAAATATTCTCCTCATGGTATATATTGGGAAAAAATACGGCGTCCAGATAAATATGCATCAGGTTCTGGAAATCTTTATCGTTGCAGCTGGCTACCGGGTACAGAGTGCGGTCCGGATAAGTCATGGCATTTAAAAAAGTATTAAGAGAGCCCTTGGCCAGTTCAATAAAAGGATCCTTTACCGGAAATTCCCGGGATCCGCACAGTACGCTGTGCTCCAGAATGTGAGGAACACCGGTAGAATCTGCGGGCGGAGTGCGGAATCCGATATAAAAAACTTTATTATCATCTTCATTGTACATTGCCGCAATCCGTGCGCCGGTCTTTTTGTGACGCAGACGATATACCGTGGAATGAAGATCTTTGCTCTCACGCTCCTCCTCCAGAGAGTAGTATTGTAAAACCTGTTCTTTGTCTGTCATTTTTTACCTCTTGAGTGATATTTTTGTCTATTGACGACACTTTCATTTGAAACTATAAAAGGACCCGAAGTATAACTCCAGGCCCAGTGTAAAAGGGGAATTTTACCAAAAATCAATTGTGGGGATTTCATAACCGTCCACAACCAGGAGTATACTACAACATTTGACAAATTGCAACAAATTTATGCAAAATACTATAACGGAAATGTCATAATGGCAAGCTTGGAACACTGAATCTCCTGAATCAGCATACCCTTTCGCGTCTTCTCAGCGACAGGGATGGCAATGAATTCATCCAGAGAATACATCTGCTCTCTGTATTCGATTCTGGTGCCTCCTCTGAATTTTTTTATTTCTCTTTTTTCTGAGACCTTTATCTTTGTATGCAGAACCTGGAAAGTCTGGTAAATCATGCCTTCCTTTTCCATATAATAAAACAGGCTCTCTATGGTGGTCTCAGGATCCACTTCTTTCATTACATACGTATTCAGGATTGCCTGAAACTTAAAGGGTATGTCCCGGTCTGTGGACAGATCGCCCAGACTGAATTTGCCGCCCACATAGAGCTTTCCCGTATCCTGCATGACATATCTGTAATCTCTGTATTCCATCTATTGATCCTCACAGCCTTCCAGATAACCGATCTTGTAACCACTGATCCGCATGGCATCCCGGATTTCGTCCTCAGATCTTCCTGTCTCTGAAGCCAGCTCCTCCACAGTAACCTTGCGCATCAGGCTCTCCGACAGTTCTCTGGCCTGATCCATGATCACGTTAATCTGATCGGCAACTTTCTGATTCTCCTCCCTCTGATCCTTGAGAGAGGCAATATAGTCTTCCATGGCATCCATGATCATTTTGACCAGCATGCCCTGGGCTTCCGCGGCGTGCTCCATGGCATCCAGCATGGTCACTCCCACAGATAAGGCCACGTTGCCCTCACCGATCAGATCCTCCAGGAAAGCTCCCTGACCAGCGTATAGCCTGGCAATCTCTGCCACTCTGGGTAAAAAAGCCTCTGTCAGCCTGTGCATGGACTTTCGATCCTTGGCCATGGCTGAGAGCGTAAGGGCTTCCAGTTCTCCCTCAGTCACCTCAGGGAGAGCCTCCAGCTCCTTTAAATAGCTGTCCAGATAGTTCACATCCTCCGGGGTCATATATTCCTCAGGATTGACAGCCTCCTCCACTCCGATGCGCTGCTTTTTCAGATAATCATAGACCAGCTCCATCTGCTGCGCCTCAAAATGCAGGGGGGCAAAGGCAGTGTCCAGCTGCTCCCTGGTGATCACATTTCCCTGATCTTTGGCTGTCTTTTTCACAGATTCCAATGTTTTTGCAAATAAGATTTCCTGATTCTGTTCTGCCACATTTTCTCCTTTTTATTGCTACTATTCACGGCTCTCCGCCCGCATGCGCAATCTCGCCCGCTTTGCGTGCTTTCCCGCCCCTTACGGGGCTAAGATTGCTTATGTGGGTGGAGTTCCTGCTTCACAGGCTCATCAGAAAATACAGCCAATATCTTACGTGCGAGCATGACGATTTTGTCTGTATTTTCTGATGGCCGTGAATAGTAACGTTTTATTTTACATGCTCATGTGTAAACAGATGCTCCGAGCAATATTCATAATTTCCATTGCACTTGCTGCAGTAGCGGAACTCCAGATTGGGGTTGGAAATTTCCGTCTGGCCGCAGATGGCGCACTTGTGCACCGCCGCCTTCATCTTTGGCGCTTTTTCCTCCTTTTTGGCGGTGGGGGCATGGGTGCGGGCTCTGGCTCTGGCCGTCTGTCGTCTGTATATCTGCTGCGGGTTAAAGGAACTTCTATTGCGCAGCAGGAAAACCCCCATATTGATCAGCGCTGCACCGATGACAAATTTACTGAAAATATTGCCCTGGATAAAATAATAGCCAAGCAGCAGCAGGTAAATGACTCCCAGTACCTTCGTCTTAACGGGAATCACGAAAAACAGCATTACCTGCATGTCCGGGAAGGTGGCCGCATATCCTAGGAATATGGACAAAGTAATATAGTATGTGGACATATAATAGGAAGCATACATGGAATAATAGCTCATCACCTCCGCGGTGACGTCCCCTCCCCACACCGGTCCGACCCAGACATAAACATAAATCAGACACAGGAAGGCTGCCGCAATGGTGCAGAGTATGCCGCCGAAAATATAAACATTATATTTCCATGTACCCCATACTTTCTCCAGCATGGTTCCCACAGACCAGTAAAAATACAGCATCAGCAGGGTAAAGAAGTCAAAGCTGGAAGGAGGTATTAACACCCAAGTGAAAAGCCGCCAGATCTGACCATGTAAAATCTTCCATGCATCCAGAGAAAGCCAGGTGTACAGAAATGTGGACGTAGAATCCGTCAGCTGCAGCACATAGCCGATGGCAAAGCCGATCACCAGATAAAGGGACAGGTTCCTGACAGCATAACGGCCAAATTTTTTTTCAAGGTTGCTTTTTCGGTAATTCATATATCAATCCTTCCTGGTTGTATTCATAGTCACCAATTGAAGCCATCATACCAAACTTTTCCGTGAAAGTAAATAAACGGATTTTCTTTACTGATGTGATTTTGCCCGTTTTTAGATTCTTTTAATTATTTTTCATTTTATTTACCAAAAGTCCAGGTCAGGTTTTGTTGATTTTAGATAAAAAAAGGGTTATAATAGCGATACTGTAAAGTACTGCAAAAGAAATGAGGGTTTTTTATGAATTGTAACACGTGTGAAGCCCAGGCTCGTTTAGGAATAGATATCGGTTCCACCACTGTCAAGGTAGTCGTCCTGGATCATGCAAATCATATTTTATTTTCCGAGTATCAGCGGCATTTTGCGGATATTCAGCTGACCTTATCCAATCTGCTGGGCCACGCCATCGAAGCCATCGGGGACATCACCGTATACCCCGCTCTCACCGGTTCCGGCGGCTTAAGCCTGGCCAATCATTTACATATTCCCTTTTATCAGGAAGTCATCGCGGTTTCCACCGCCTTAAAAGACCGGGCGCCGCTGACGGACGTGGCCATTGAGCTTGGCGGTGAGGACGCCAAGATCATTTATTTTGAGAACGGCAATGTGGAGCAGCGCATGAACGGCATCTGTGCCGGCGGCACCGGCTCCTTTATTGACCAGATGGCAAGCCTTCTGCAAACCGACGCGGCAGGCTTAAATAAGTACGCAGAAAATTACCAGTCCCTGTACACCATCGCGGCGCGCTGCGGGGTGTTCGCCAAGTCCGACATCCAGCCCCTGATCAATGACGGCGCCACCAGAGAGGATCTGTCCGCCTCCATCTTTCAGGCGGTGGTCAACCAGACCATCTCAGGGTTAGCCTGCGGCAAACCTATCCGGGGCCATGTGGCTTTCCTGGGCGGTCCCCTGTATTTTCTGCCGGAGTTAAAAAAAGCCTTTATCCGCACTCTGAAGCTGGACGATGAGCATGTGATGGAGGTAGAGAATCCCCATCTGTTCGCCGCCATGGGCGCTGCCATGAATACAAAAGCTGAGGCTGACATTTCCTTAAGTGCCCTGAAAAAGCGGATGGATGACAAGGTGGTGCTGGATTTTGAGGTAGAACGCATGGAGCCCCTGTTTAAGGATCAGGCAGATTACGATGAATTTGTAACCCGCCACGCTGCCCACAAGGTGGAACAGGGGTCTTTGGCTGACTATCACGGCGGATGCTATCTGGGAATCGACGCCGGTTCCACCACCACCAAAGTGGCTGTGGTGGGCGAGGACGGCAATCTGCTGTACAGCTTTTATTCCAATAATAACGGTTCTCCGCTGGATACGGCTATCCGCGCGATTGCTGAAATTGCGAAGATCCTGCCGAAAGATACAAAGATTCTTCGCTCCTGCTCCACCGGCTACGGCGAGGCGCTCTTAAAGGCTGCCTTTCTGCTGGACCAGGGCGAGGTGGAAACGGTGGCTCACTACTACGCCGCCGCTTTCTTCGATCCGGAGGTGGACTGCATTCTGGATATCGGCGGTCAGGACATGAAATACATCCGCATCAAGAATCACGCCGTGGACAGCGTCCAGTTAAACGAGGCCTGCTCCTCCGGCTGCGGCTCTTTCATCGAAACCTTTGCCAAATCCCTGAACTATTCTGTGCAGGATTTTGCCACAGAGGCGCTTTTTGCCAAGAACCCCATCGACCTGGGTACCCGCTGCACCGTATTTATGAATTCCAAAGTAAAGCAGGCGCAGAAAGAGGGCGCCAGCGTGGCGGATATCTCCGCGGGCCTGGCCTACTCTGTAATCAAAAACGCTCTCTACAAGGTGATGAAGGTGGCAGATGCCACCGCCATGGGTAAAAATATTGTCGTCCAGGGCGGCACTTTTTACAATAACGCGGTACTGCGCAGCTTTGAAAAGGTAGCCGGCTGCGAGGCCATCCGTCCGGACATTGCGGGCATCATGGGTGCTTTTGGCGCGGCTTTGATCGCGCGGGAGCAGTACCATGTCAATCC
>JAJQGR010000083.1 GCA_021200345.1 Lachnospiraceae bacterium
ATAATCTATATTTTCCATATATGAATCACCTCATAAGTAAAAACCGGCACCAGTGAAGTTCCTAGAATCTCCTTTTCACCGCCGCTGCAATCCCGCTGGCCGCCTCCTGGGTCAGCTTCGATACTTCGAGCCTGACGTAAAGAATATTCTCCTCCTGCCGCTCATATGCCCCCACATTCACGCAGATATTGGGATCCGTCGTATCAAACACCACCACCGGGCTCTGCTTCAGGCTCTTCCCGTTGGTGGAAAAGATTTTCTTATCCCCAAGAGGGACTTTTCTTCCGTTAAAGGTCAGCTCCTCGATCAGCACAGCGCAGCACTCCATGGCCGGGTCAATCCGAAGGGAGCATACCTCCTTCTCCACACAAAGGCGCAGCTCCATCCTGCGCTCATCCACATAGGCGTTTTCTACAAAATAAGACTGTCCTTCAGAGAAGCCCTCACCCCTGTTCTCATAAATCTGCACATCCTTAGCCAAACGGTACTGCTCCAGCAAAAGAGACAGAGGAATCACAAGCTGCCCCAGTTCCGCCCTCAGATCTGACATGGCTTTCCGCTTCCCGGTCACATAGGCCTGAAACTCCCGTTCCTTGTCCCGATAACGGTCCGCCTCTTTCGGGGTAATATAAAGCTCCTTTAAGATACGGTTCAGATCAAGCTTACGCCGCCCCTCATCCTCCGACAGATAGCACTGAATCGCCCGAAAAGCCGATTCCTTCACTTTCACGGGTTCGTCAAGGGTCCATTCATAGTCAATGATGGTCCACCGGTCGCCCTGCACCATAATATTGTCAAAGGCCAGGTCATAGTCCGCCACGGAAGCGTTCTCATGATAGCCCGTTCTTTTCACATACTGACGAAACAGCGCCATGAAGCCTTCCATATCCTCCTTTGAGAGGCATTCGTCTAAAAGCCCGCTCAAAAGCTGCCCCTCCAGATACTCAAACTCCGCCGCCACAACGCCGTCTGCCTGCGTCAGCCTGCAGCGGTTGATCTCCATGCCGCCGCCCTGATAGCGCACTTTCAGTCCCTCGTACGCCTTCGCAAGCCCTGCCACATGCGCCCGGGATTGAGGGGTCAGCGGAATCTTGCGCACCACAAAGGCTCCCCCGGAAACATCCTCCTTCACAAGCTCTGTCCGAATCTGGTACTGCACCGCCCGGTCATTGGAATATTTTACATATTTTACGTCGAAATCCTTTCCCAGGATCACCTCATAGGAATTGGAAAAAAGCGGAAACAGGCCGTCCTCAATCACGCCGTCAAAAGCGTGCCGCTCATCAAAGAGCAGCAGCCGGTCCCTGTCAAAATTGCGCAGATTATTGGAAAGCTCTCCTTTTCCGGGCAGGCGCTCATCCGAATACAGCGCAGTCATAAATTTATAATCCGGATAGGGATAGTAAAAGTGATATTCTTTCACCCCGCAGGCAGCAAAGATCTTCTCCAGGCCCGGACGGGAAAAGGTTCTGACTCCGCCGCCCGCGGCGTAATTTTCGATACCGGAGAAATAGGTTCCCAGATGGTCCTCCCTGCAGCCGGCGAAATATTTCAGGCCATACCTGCTCTCTATGGCGATCACGATGCGGCCGCCGCTGGCAGCATGCTTTTGAATGATAGAAAGGAAATCCTCGAATGGCCTCTCCGTTCCCATATAGCTCTGGCCATATTCAAAGACACCCACAAGAAAAATAAAATCATAATCCGTGGGCAGGTCCGGCTCAATATCCTTAAAATTGCCCACATGAATGGTAATATTGTCGCAGTCCTGATGCCGATAAGCGTTGATCAGACTCCGCTTATGAGACAGGTCAACACAGGTCACTTCTCCCGCTTTCCTGGACAGCGCTCCGGTCACCGCGCCGCAGCCGCTTCCCACCTCCAGAACCTTTGCGCTTTTGTCCATGGGAATCCAGTCTACAATATTTTCCCTGAAATGAGAGAGATGATACAGGATTGGCCAGCTCTTTTTCTTTTCAATCACAGCCTGATAGTCGGTTTGCGGATGTTCCTTTACAATATCAAGAATTTCATCCTCCACCTGCCCGTCGCTGTACAGATCCTTTCCGGAGTAATGTGTCAGATTCAGAAGAACATTTCCGATTTGTTCTGTCATGGTGCCCCCTTTATCAATCTATTTACCTGTCGGACTCCGATGACGTCTCCGTCATCTTTGCCTCTTCTGTCACCGTCACAGTGGAGTCCATGTCATAAAAGCCTACCGTATCCTTTTCTGACACAACTGTCACGTTTATCACATCGTACAATCTGTGATATACCTGAAACTCATCCCCCGCAAAGCCTGTCAGTCCCAGGCTCAGCAGGTACTCCCCGCCCTGTAAGCTCATCTTCTGTGTAAAGGTCACATGCCTGACGTCGCCCGCCTCCACCGGTTCCAGAAACGCTTTCTCCACCATACTGTTGGTCCCGGTAATCTCTGTTCCTCTGATATTTTTGAACGAAAAGGCAAAGATCGGTGCGGACAGATGCTCATAAAATTCCACCTGCATGTGAATGGTAAAGCTGGTTCCCTTGAGGATGGCGTTGCTTCTGACCTGGTGCTCATCCGTGATATAAAAATCCACAATCTTTGCCTGCCTGGTGCCATACTCCAGAAGATGAGGATTCGTCCCGGCCTTTTGCGCTGCCAGGGCGCGAATCTCCTCATCATCCACCAGGGACTTTTCTTTCTCCTCAGGCTGATACTGCCCCACCAGCACCCGCTTATACACATCGATCATATCCCTGGCGCTTCCCTCGCCCAGCATATCTCCCTGATTTAAAAGGATGACCCGGTCACAGTATTTCTGAATGCTGGACAGATCATGGCTGACAAAAACGATGGTCTTACCCATCTGCTTGAATTCTTCAAATTTGTGATAGCATTTGGCCTGAAAAAAAACATCCCCCACGCTCAGCGCCTCATCCACTATCAGGATTTCAGGGTCAATGTTGATGGCCACGGCAAAAGCCAGCCGGACAAACATGCCGGAGGAATAGGTCTTAACGGGCTGATAAACATAGTCGCCGATATCCGCGAAATCCAGAATGGACGGAAGCTTCTCCTTAATTTCCTCCTCAGAAAAGCCCAGCATGGTACCGTTCAGATAGACGTTCTCAATGCCGTTATACTCCATGTTGAAGCCCGCTCCCAGCTCCAGAAGTGCGGAAATACGGCCATCCACCGTTACCTTTCCCTCTGTAGGCTGAACCACGCCGGTAATGATCTTCAGAATTGTGGATTTGCCGGAGCCGTTGGTCCCTATAATCCCCACACACTCGCCCCGGCCGACCTGAAAGCTGACATCCCTTAAGGCAGCGTGTTCGGTGTATTTGGGGCCGCCGATGCCCAGAGCATCCAGGATTCTATAATATGGTTTTTCATATAATCTATACACTTTTGAAATGTGATTTACGTCAATAGCGGGGGAGTGTTCCATAAATTACCTCCTACAGGACATCCGCAAAGTGATATTTCAGCTTTACAAAAAGCTTTTTCCCTAAAATCAGTAATACGATCGTCACCGCCCAGAAGTAAGCCGTGTAAAGCGGCTGTTCCCAGAACCAGGCTTTCCCGTAGACGGCGCTTCGATAGCCGCTGACCACGTAACAGACCGGATTTAACCGAAGAATAAAGCCGATCACAGGCGGCCAGCTGTCCGCCATGGAAATATCCCACAGAATGGGAGTCGCCCACATGCCAAGCTGAAGCGCAATATTGATGATCTGCGTCAGATCCCGGAAAAATACCACAATCGCACTGAAAAAATAGCACAGCGCCAGTGTAAATAAGTATAAACCAAAGCTGTAATAAATAATCTGAATGGTGGGAGGTTCCGGAAAATACCCGTAAAGAATGGAGATGAACAGCAGCACGCAGACAAAAAAAGCGTGAATAAACAGCGCCGCCGTCACCCGCACCACCGGCAGGATATCGATATTGAATACCACCTTTTTGACAAGATACTGATACTCCAGAAGCGCGGTGGTTCCGTTATTTAAAGCCTCACTGAAAAAGAACCAGGGCACCAGGCCGCTGGTCAGAAAAAGCACATAGGGGACCTCTATGCCTCCCGCGATCATCTGTGCTTTATTTTGAAATATTCCCTGAAACACGATCCAGTACATGACCACAGTCACCACCGGCTGGATCAAAGCCCAGACAGCCCCCAGGGAAGAACCGGCGTAGCGCTTTTTAAAATCATTTTTCGCCAGTTTCCAGATAAGCTGTCTGTTTTCCATGATTTCTTTCATATATGGTTCCCTATGCTTTTTTCCCCTCCAGATATTCCTGAAAGCTTCCCTGCTTTTGATCCTTATCAGACAAAACCAGCTCCATCCCCGCCGGGATGGGCCACTCTACTCCAATGTCCGGATCGTCAAACCGGATACCGCCCTCATCGTTGGGGTGATAAAAATCAGAGCATTTGTAGACGAACTCCGCGTAATCGCTGAGGACCAGAAAGCCATGGGCAAAATTTTTCGGGATAAAAAACTGTTTTTTATTTTCTTCGGAAAGGAGTACGCCGAACCACTGACCAAAGGTCCCGGAGCCTTCCCTGAGATCCACCGCCACGTCGTATACTTCCCCCCTGATCACCCTTACCAGCTTATCCTGAGGATACTGATACTGGAAATGAAGTCCTCTGAGGACGCCCTTTTTGGAGGCCGACTGATTGTCCTGCACAAATACCTGGTCAATGCCCGCCTCCTTAAAATCATTGTAATTGTAGGTTTCCATAAAATATCCTCTGTTGTCTCCATAGACCGCAGGGGTAATCACCTTCAATCCGTCAATCTGACAGGTCTGGACTGTAATTTTTCCCATATTCCCTCCCACTTATCCTTATAGTCCGTTTGCTACTTCCACCAGATACTTTCCATAATTGGTCTTCAGCAGCGGCTGGGCCAGTTTCAAAAGCTGATCCCTGTCAATAAAGCCTCTTCTGTAAGCAATTTCCTCAATGCAGGAAATGTACAGGCCCTGACGTTTCTGGAAAGCCGCCACAAAATCAGAAGCATCCAGAAGGGCGTCGTGATTGCCCGTATCCAGCCAGGCCAGCCCTCTGCCCATGGTCTCCACATGCAGCTTACCTCTGCGCAGGTATTCATTGTTGATACTGGTAATCTCTATCTCTCCCCGCGCCGAAGGCTTTACATTTTTGGCAATCTCCACCACATCATTATCATAGAAATACAGTCCCGGCACCGCGTAGTTGCTCTTAGGATGCTCCGGCTTTTCCTCGATGGAGACAGCCATACCGTTTTCGTCAAACTCCACCACACCGTACTCCCGCGGATCCCTTACATAATAGCCAAAGATCGTAGCGCCGTCCTCTCTGGCCGCCACTTTCTTCAATATCGCCGAAAAGCTCTGTCCATAAAAAATATTATCCCCCAAAATCAGGGCGACCCGGTCGGAGCCGATAAATTTTTCTCCAATCAGGAAAGCGTCTGCCAGGCCTCTGGGTTTTTCCTGAACCGCGTACTCCAGTTTCATTCCCAGCTGGCTGCCGTCCCCCAGAAGCTCCTGAAATACCGGCACGTCCCTGGGAGTGGAGATAATCAGCACCTCCCGGATATAGGACAGCATCAGAATAGATAGGGGATAATAGATCATGGGCTTGTCATACACCGGCATAATCTGCTTGGATATCGCCTTTGTCAATGGATAAAGCCTTGTACCGGATCCTCCGGCCAAAATGATACCTTTCATAAGTTCTCTTCTTTCTTTATTTTTCTTTCACAGCCATTAATAATACCACAAATTCAGATCCACGCTGCCGCTGATTCCTCCGATCGTTCCCGAGGAGGAATACTGCCACATGTGGAAAGAGCCGGAATAGGTGGGCGCTGACGCGTACTGAGCCAGCCATACCTTATAGGAGCTCAGCTGTGACATATCCAGAAAGCTTGTCAGCCAGGTCTTATTCGCGTAAATACCCGCGGAATAGCCGCTGTTTTGTACAGTCTGGCAAAAAGCTTTCACAATGGCCGTTCTGTCCGACACACTTAAGGAATCCGCGCGTCCGCTGTGAGCGCTGTTAGAGTATTCCACATCAATATAAATCGGATAGGAGAGACTGTAGCCGCTGACCAGCTGCAGCGCCATGGATGCCTCCTCCACCGCCTCCGTACTGCTGACAGCCTGAGAGAAGAAATAAACGCCCACCTGAATACCCGCGTTGATGGCTCCCTGCATGTTGGCCCTGAACCGGGAATCCTCTACCAGTACGCCGGAACCATATCCTCTGTACCCGCAGCGAATGATCGCAAAGCTGACACCGGAATTTGCCACCGCCGACCAGTCAATGGATCCGTTATGGCTGGACACATCAATGCCAAGGGTTCCCGCGCTGCCCTGCAGCGCTCCCTCACTGTCAAAGTGATATTCAATACCCTGTATCACCTGCGTTCCCGTGACACGGTTGCCGCTGGCGTCATAATAATATGTACTGCCGCTGATGGTCTGCCAGCCGGTATATCTATAGCTTTCTGTCTTCACGTAATACTTCATGCCGTCCGTATAATAATCATTATAGGTGGCAATCCTGTAACTTCCATTCTCATACACATAGACGGCCTGTCCGTCCGTGCTCTTCAGCGCTGTGGTCGAGGAGGATCTGACGGTAACGGTGCAGGTGACAGTGCTGTACACTGAAGTATTATTTTCATAATACACCTTAGCCGTGATCGTCGCTGTTCCTGCCGCAACAGCCGTGACTGTCGCCGAGCTGTCGCTTCCAGATACTGCAGCCACGCCGGTATCGCTGCTTGTGTATTCATATTTTAAGCTTTCTCCGGAGGTGGTACCACTGACTGTCACAGCCACAGAACCTGTATTTCCCGCCGTCAGAGACAGCGTGGATTGATCAATGGACAGCGTAATCTCCGAATAGGTCTTGCTGACGGTCACTGTACAGGTGGCCGTGGCGGATTTGCTGCTGTTGTTGGCATAAGATGCCTTCACCGTGATGGTCGCCGTCCCCGCCGCAACAGCCTTGACTGTGGCCGAGCTTCCGCTGCCCGACACTGTCGCCACGCCGGTATCGCTGCTGGCATATTCATAGGTCAGGCTCTCCCCGGAGGTGGTCCCGTTTGCCGTCACGCTGAGCGTCCCGCTTGCGCCCGCCTTCAAAGACAGGCTTGTATTGTCAGGCGTCAGCGTAAAATCTGAATAACTCTGGCTGACTGTGACAGTACAGGTGGCGGATCTGGCCGAAACGCCGGAAGAAGAATCCGCATAACCCACAGTCACTGTAATATTCGCGCTTCCCGCAGCCACTGCTGTCACTGTCGCCTGGCTGCCGTCTCCGGAAATGGTTGCCACACTGCTGTTGTCGCTGCTGTAGCTGTAGGTCAGCTCTTTTCCCTCCGTGGCGCCGCTGACAGAGACGCTGAGGGTACCGCTTTTTCCTTTGGTCAATGACAAGCCCTCAAGGCTTACTGAAAAATCAGAAAATGTCGTCTTCGTTGTGTCCGATTCATCATCGTCATATTCTTCGTCTTAATCAATATTATTTTATGTGGAGAGTAGATTGATT
>JAJQGR010000332.1:0-3318 GCA_021200345.1 Lachnospiraceae bacterium
GGCGTGGCGGGCGATCAGCAGGCGGCGCTTTTCGGCCATGGCTGTTTTGAACCCGGTATGGGCAAAAATACATACGGCACCGGGTGCTTCCTTTTGATGAATACCGGTACGGTTCCGACCCATTCTCAATATGGGATGATTACCACTCTGGCCTGGGGGATCGACGGCAAGGTAGAATATGCCCTGGAGGGCAGCATTTTCGTGGCGGGCAGCGCGGTGCAGTGGCTGCGGGACGGCCTGGAGATGATCCGCACAGCGGGAGACAGCGAGACGGTAGCCGGGCTTGTGGAAGACAGCGGCGGAATGTATATCGTGCCGGCCTTTGTGGGACTGGGCGCGCCCTACTGGGATGACAGGGCCCGCGGCGCGGTCTTTGGCCTGACGCGGGGAATCACGCGGGGACATTTTGTGCGGGCAACGTTAGAAGCACTGGCATACCAGACCAGGGACATCGTGGAGGCCATGGAGAAGGACAGCGGCATTGCCATGACAGCGTTGAAGGTGGACGGCGGCGCCGTGCGCAATAACCTGTTGATGCAGTTCCAGAGTGATATTTTAAATGTGCCGGTGATCCGGCCGTGCATCAGCGAGACCACAGCGCTGGGGGCGGCCTACATGGCGGGCCTGGCGGTGGGCTTTTGGAAGAATAAAGAGGAAGTGACCGCCAGCAACCGGGTGGAACGGATTTTTGAACCGGCGATGGATGAGGCACTCAGGAAGCAAAAATATCAGGGCTGGCTTCAGGCGGTGGCGTCAGCGCGCACGTTCCGGCCTGAGCCTGGTGAAATGTAAGTAAAAAGCGGATTTTGCGGGAAAAAGTGCTCTATTTGACTGGGTGAGGAGGAACAAAGTGGAAAACAGACTGGCGGACATGAAAAGAAGCATCAGCAGACACCATGCTCAGGATCGGACGTATCAGCTATACACGGAGTGGGGCGAAAAACTGACACAGATGTCGCATGAGGAAAAAGCCCGGGGCGTGCTGACGGAATATCCAAGACCCTATCTGCAGAGAGACAGTTACTGCAGTCTGAACGGCTACTGGGATTTTGGCCTTGTGGAGGGAACGGCCCTGCCGGAGGCGGATCGGGAGAACCATGACTGGCAGGGAGAGATTCTGGTGCCCTTTTCCCCGGAGAGCGTGCTCTCTGAGGTGGGACGACAGCTTTTGCCTGGGCAGACGTTGTGGTATCATAGAACGCTGCCGGAGGATTTTTTGCAAGAAGGCCCTGAGAATGGCAGACTGCTGCTGCATTTCGGAGCGGTGGATTTTGCCTGCTGCGTGTATGTGAACGGCGTCAGGGTTCCCTGTCTGGAGAGAAATGGCAGCTGGTATGAGAATTCTTTGTCCGGCGAATCCGTGACGGAGTCCCGGAAAGCCGGGGAAAAAACCGGGCTGACCCACAGCGGCGGGTATACGCCCTTTACGGTGGATATTACGGATTACCTGGCTTCGGCCTCTGCGCCGGATCACCCCGTTCCTGTGTCGGAGCACCATATTCCTGTGGTGGACAATCATCTTTCCCTGGCGGTGCTGGATCAGACGGATACCTCCTATCATAACCGCGGCAAGCAGACCCTGAAGCGGGGCGGCATGTTTTACACGGCCATAAGCGGTATCTGGCAGAGTGTCTGGCTGGAATGGGTTCCTGCGCTGTACATTCGCTCTCTTTACACACAGCCGGATTTTGACCGGCAGCAGGTGAAAATTTTTGTCACATTAAATGACACCTGTGTCGCAAAAGACGCCAAAATCAGGCTCTTCTGCGAGGAGAAAACCGCCGTTTATTCCTGGCCCTGTGGAAAAAACAGTGCCGTTTTGGTCTATCATGTGGATGAAATGCACCCCTGGACGCCGGAGAAACCTTATTTATATGAATACAGGCTTTCACTGGGAGGAGATGAAGTCTCAGGCGTCTTCGGTATGCGCTGTTTTACGATTGAGAAGGATCCGAAGGGCACTCCGCGTTTTTACTTAAATCACCACCCGTATTTCCTGAACGGTGTGCTGGACCAGGGCTATTGGCCGGATGGGCTTTACACCGCGCCGTCGGACGAGTCCCTGCTGCATGACATCCGCACCATGAAACGCTGCGGCTATAACCTGCTGCGCAAGCACGTTAAGGTGGAATGCCAGCGCTGGTATTACCACTGCGACCGGGAGGGCATGATCGTCTGGCAGGACATGGTGAGCGGCGGCGAACCCATGAACATGCTGCTGGTCTGCTACCTGCCTACCGGTTTTCCGCGGATCGGTACCCTGATCCCCGATTCACTGTATGGTCTTTTTCACCGGAAAAATAAAAACGGCCGCCGGGAGTGGTACCGGGAGACCGCCGAGACCATGGATGCCCTGCGGCCGGTGACCTCTCTGGCGGTCTGGGTCGCCTTCAACGAGGGCTGGGGCCAGTTCGATTCCCGGAAAGCCACCGCCTTTATCCGCAACAGAGACTCCTCCCGGCTGATTGTCTCCGCCAGCGGCTGGTTTGACCGGGGTGCGGGGGATTTTTTAAGCGAGCACAATTACTTTCACGCACTGGAGCCGCGAAAGGATAAGAGAGGCCGGGCCTGGGTGCTCTCGGAATATGGCGGCTTCGCCCACCATGTGGACGGCCACAGCTTCACAGACCGCATCTATGGTTATCGCAAATATGATACATTGCAGGATTACAGGAAAGCGGTGGGGGAATTGCAAACCGAAATTGAAGTCCTGATGCTGCAGGGGCTTTCCGCCGCAGTCTACACCCAGGTCAGCGACGTGGAGGAAGAAGTCAACGGCATTATGACGTATGACCGGAAGATTTGTAAGCTCACTCATAAATAATCTTCGGCGCTTTGCGGATGACAATCTTCCAGTTGGTGCCGGTGCCCACGTTGTAGGCTCTGGAAAAACTGCCCTGATTGATAGCCACCGCCATGCAGTCCAGGCTGTTGACATATAACAGCGGTTCACCGATACACACGTCGGCAAAGCTTCTCGCGTAGGTCATGATATATTTGTAAACCGTGCGGGTCTGATTGGAAATGGCAATCTCCACCCGGTCGCCGTGCTTCACGTCCAGGTGCAGGAAGATTTCCCGGGGAATGTTGGTCCACAGGCTTCCGAAGCGCACATCCAGCACGTCGATGATGCCGCTGACCTTATCATGCTCCAGCACCGGCGGTACAGTGGGCAGCTCCACAATTCCTTCCGGAGGCATCTGGGGACCGACTCCCTGAAAATCGATGATGCCGGCTGCCAGTCTGGCGCCGCAGTAGGCGTAAATATCCCGGCCGTGGAAAGAATAGGATTACCCGGAATTGTTCCGACAGATGACG
>JAJQGR010000332.1:3328-7508 GCA_021200345.1 Lachnospiraceae bacterium
GGTCAGGGTGCCGTTGTCCGGTGTGACGATATAATGACCGCTCACGGTCTTTGCCACGCTGCTTTTGCGCTCGCTTCCCACTCCCGGATCCACCACACTGACAAAAACGGTGTTTTCCGGCCAGTAGGTGACTGTCTGAATCAGGCGGTAGGACGCCTCCCAGATATCATACTGGGGAATTTCGTGCGTCAGATCGCGGACGTAAAGCTCCCTGTCCACTCCGAAAGCCACTCCGTACATGGCGCTGACCGCGCCGTCGCATGTCCCGAAATCTGTCTGTAATACCAGTGCGTGTCTCATAAAAGCCTCCCCATGGATGTTATTTGTTAAGTGGAAATAAAAACAAGTGAAAAATCTTATTGACAATAGTAGCGGATTGTGCTAGATTTGTCAATGAAGAGAAAGGGCTCTTTTTTTTGTGCTCTAAAATGCGTGAAAATGAAATCATATCATAAATCGGAGGGAAGGAACCATGAGAACAAGAATTACTCTGGCGTGCACTGAGTGCAAGCAGCGCAATTACAATACCACAAAGGATAAGAAAGCGCATCCGGACAGAATGGAGATTAAAAAATACTGCAGATTCTGCAAGAGGCATACCGTTCACAAGGAAACCAAATAATCAGGTTCTGGAGGTTTTAGTATGGGCGAGAAAGCAGAAAAGCAACTGGACAAAAAGCCGGACAAAAAAACGGATAAGAAGCCGGAAAAGAAAGAAAAGACCGGTTTTTTTAAGGGTGTGAAGGCGGAATTCAAAAAAATTACCTGGCCTGACAGGAATTCCGTAGTCAGGCAGTCCGCCGCTGTCATAGGCATCTCTGTTGTTGTCGGCGTTATCATTGCGGTGCTGGATATGATTATTCAGTATGGTATCAGTTTTATTATTGGCTGAACAGGGGGAGCAATATGGCAGAAACAGAGGCAAAGTGGTACGTTGTCCACACCTATTCCGGCTATGAAAACAAAGTAAAAGACGGCATTGAGAGTACCATCGCCAACAGAAATCTGAGTGATGAAATCTGCGAGGTCATGATTCCCATGGAGCAGGCAGAGGAAATAAAGGACGGCGTGACCAGACATGTGGAGCGCAAGATGTTTCCCGGATATGTTCTGGTCAAAATGATCATGAATGACGATACCTGGTTTGTGATCCGCAACACCAGAGGTGTTACGGGCTTTGTGGGACCGGGAAGCAAACCGGTGCCGCTGTCTGAGACCGAGATGAGGGCGCTGGGCATTGTGGGCGAGGTGGAAAAGAAGATTTCCGTAGATTTCGCGGAGGGCGACAGTGTGGTTGTCATTGCCGGCGTATGGAAAGATGTGGTCAGTATTGCCAGGAAAGTGGATCTGAGCAAGCAGACCGTGACCATCACAGTGGACATGTTCGGAAGGGAGACACCGGTGGATGTCTCGCTGGCGGATGTGAAAAAGTTAATGTAATCTTTGTTTATTTTGCACCCGCCGGGTGTTGAGATAAAGTATCAAACGTCCTGATTTCCGGGACAGTGGGAGCGGGGAGGAAGACCCCGCGCCAGAAACCACATTTTATTAGGAGGTGCCGCTATGGCAAAGAAAGTAACAGGTTATATCAAATTACAGATTCCTGCTGGCAAGGCAACGCCAGCACCGCCGGTTGGCCCGGCATTGGGTCAGCATGGTGTTAACATCGTTGAATTCACAAAGCAGTTCAACGCCCGCACAGCCGATAAGGGTGATCTGATTATCCCGGTTGTGATTACAGTTTATGCAGACAGAAGTTTCAGTTTCATTACCAAGACTCCGCCCGCAGCGGTTCTGTTAAAGAAAGCCTGCAACATCAAGTCCGGCTCCGGTAAGCCCAATAAGGAGAAGGTCGCTACAATTTCTCAGGAAAAGATCAGAGAGATTGCGGAGATGAAAATGCCTGATCTGAATGCGGCCAGCATCGAGGCGGCTATGAGCATGATCGCAGGTACGGCCCGCAGCATGGGAATCGAAGTAAAATAAAAAATGGGAGACAGAAATTGTCGTTTGAACCACAGGAGGTAAAGAATGAAACACGGCAAAAAATATGCAGAGGCCGCAAAGCAGATTGACAGAGCGGCCGTTTATGAGCCCGCTGAGGCGATTGCACTGGTAAAAAAGACCGCGCCCGCAAAATTTGACGAGACGGTAGAAATCCATTTGAGAACAGGCTGCGACGGACGTCATGCTGAGCAGCAGGTCCGCGGCGCAGTGGTGCTGCCAAACGGAACCGGTAAGAGCATCAGAGTACTGGTTTTCGCAAAAGGCGATAAGGTTGCGGAAGCGCAGGCTGCAGGCGCTGATTTTGTGGGCGGTGATGAGCTGATCCCGAAGATTCAGCACGAAGGCTGGCTGGAATTTGACAAGGTGGTAGCTACCCCGGATATGATGGGCGTGGTTGGCCGTCTTGGTAAAATTCTTGGACCCAAGGGCCTGATGCCCAACCCGAAGGCAGGCACGGTGACCATGAATGTGGCCCAGGCTGTCAAGGAGTTAAAAGCCGGTAAGATTGAGTACAGACTGGATAAGACCAATATTATCCATTGCCCGATTGGCAAGGTCTCTTTCTCTGAGGAGGCTCTCGTGGAGAATTATAATGTTCTCATGGATGCCATTACCAAAGCAAGACCCACCGCGTTGAAAGGCCAGTATCTGAAGAGCGTGACCTTAAGCTCCACCATGGGTCCCGGCGTGAAAATCAATACTGCGAAATACGCATAGGCAATATTTGCAATTTAATGATCTTCAGGGGTTGACCCCGGTCGACCCCTGTGGTATTATATCATTCGGCGGTGAAGGCCGCCGACACAAATCAGCCGAAGACAGCAGGTACGAAAGCACCGGAATTGTGAAGAACTTTCCGTGCAGTGATGTGTAAGCGAGCAATCCGCCTGCCGAGGAAAGAGTATGGATAAACAGACTCTCTCTGTCTTCAGAGAGAGATTTTTTATTTCTATATCGTTATCTCTTTCGGCAAAATCTATAAGGAGGTAATCAAATGGCGAAAGTTGAATTGAAGCAGCCGATCGTTGCGGAGATCTCTGAGACCGTCAAGGATGCGCAGAGCGTTGTGCTGGTTGACTATCTGGGACTTACCGTTGAGCAGGATACACAGCTGCGCAAAAAGCTTCGCGAGGAGAATATCAGCTATAAAGTGTACAAGAATACGCTGATGAACTTCGCATTTAAGGGTACTGATTTTGAGCAGCTTGCCCCCTATCTGAACGGCCCCAGCGCAATCGCAGTATCTTCCACAGATGCAACGGCTCCGGCTCGTGTGATTACAGACTTTGTGAAAGCCAATAAGCTGACAAATCTGGAAATCAAAGCGGGCGTTGTGGAGGGACAGATCTATGACGCGGCGGGGATGCAGGCAGTAGCGGCTATCCCGTCAAGAGAGGTGCTGCTTTCCAGACTGCTTGGATCCATGCAGTCCCCGGTTGCGAACTTTGCCCGTGTGCTCAAGCAGATTGCTGAGAAAGACGGCGAGCCCGCAGCGGCAGCGGAATAAAACGCTTATATTTGTAGCTTCCCGCAAAAGGATGGCGGGATGAGAGCCGATGGACAAAACGACATTCGGTTTATAATGAAAAATCAATTTGGAGGTAAATGAAATGGCTAAATTAACAGCGCAGGAACTGATTGACGCTATCAAAGAGATGACAGTTTTAGAGTTAAACGAGCTGGTAAAAGCTTGCGAGGAGGAGTTTGGTGTATCCGCATCCGCTGGTGTTGTTGTCGCGGCAGCCGGCCCTGCTGAGGAGGTTGAGGAGAAGACCGAGTTTGACGTAGAGCTGACCGAGATCGGCGACCAGAAGGTAAAGGTAATCAAGGTTGTTCGTGAGATCACCGGCCTGGGCCTGAAGGAAGCGAAGGATGTGGTTGACGGCGCACCGAAGATGGTGAAAGAGGCTGTCAGCAAGGAAGAGGCTGAGGACATCAAGAAGAAGCTTGAGGAAGTTGGAGCCAAGGTTACTGTAAAATAAAAGCCTCAAAAAAAGAAAACAGGAGTCGGGCAGCGGCAGCGCTGCCCGATTTTTTTGTGCGGAGCACGGATATCATTGATGAAAATATACCCGGAAATTTTTGAAAAATTTTCTTGACTTGCCAGGAACGTTGTAGTACCTGACTTCCGTCGTTTTTCTCAAAACATGGTACTCAGGAGCCAAGCAGCATA
>JAJQGR010000239.1:0-1858 GCA_021200345.1 Lachnospiraceae bacterium
GCATTGTCTCGCCATATTAAGGAGCTGGAGGATGAACTGGGGGTTCAGCTGTTTGAGCGCTCCGCTAAATCTGTGGAGCTGACCTGGCTGGGATCCCAGATTCTTGGCTACGCCAGAAAAATGATCGCCCTTCGCGACGAGTGCATGGGTATGATCAGCGATGCTGTAGAGCGCATGGACAACACGGTGCGCATCAGCTGTACCCGCAACTGGTCCTTTACAGATTTTTATAAAATCGTTGAAACGTTTAAGAAAGAAAATCCCAATTACAGCATGGATATCATGCAGTGTACGGATCATGAAGTTTTCAAAATGATGGAAAACGGACGGGCCGCGATCGCTTTTGCCCGGGAACTGAGAGAGAAACAGACGGACGGATATGAGAGAATTCGCTTTTCCACAGATGAAATCCGTGTGCTGATTCCCTGTAAGGATCCGCTGTCATCCAGGGAATCCGTATCGATTCTGGAGTTGAAAAACCGGATGTTTATGCTGCACAGCACCAACTCCATCCTGCACGATGTGGAAATGCAGGTCTGCCGTGACAACGGGTTTGAGCCCTCCTACAGTTTGCGGGGCATGGATCTGTATGAGACAATGTCCCTGGTGAGAGGCGCAGAATGTGTCTGTCTGGCTTTCGGATCGGACTATTTAAGTGAGAATTTGAATAATGTTTATGTGCTGAAGCCCTGTGTTCCCAGATTGTATTCCTTTACCAACCTTGTATATAATAAAAACATCCTGACCGGCGCGGAGAAGAAATTTATCAGCTATTATCAGGAGTGGATGAGCGGCGCCAAAAGATGAGATTGTGCTTTTAATAAAAAAGAAAATATGAGAAAAAATTCAGGAGCAGCTGTTGCAATATTTGCAATGGCTGTTTTTTTATTGCAAAAATGGAAAAGACCCTTGCAAAATTCGGAGAAACGAAAAGCAAAAATGGGATCGCGGCAATCGAATTGACAATAAATTTGTAATCTGACAGAATATAAAAAAAGAAAAGCACACCCGGTTATCCGGGGGATGCGGTTCTGAAAAATGACTCGCGGGCAAAACAAAAATACAGAAAAGACAGGAGGGAAAACAGTATGTTTGACGAGTATTTAATCCGCAAAGACAGCCTTCAGAATGTTCAGGAAAACGGAAAGACCACAGGGTTTAAATTTGCCGTAAGGCTGGCAGATTACAGAGGGTGTTTTTTGTCGCTGCACAACGGCTATTACATTAAATGCGACGGGGTGGAATATCCCGTATCGGTGCAGAAATTTGAGATCAACGGTAAAGAGCCCCGCACCTTTGAGGAGATCAAAAAGGCTTGTTGGGAACACTGGGATTTTGACGACGAGGCGTATGTCTATGTGGAGAAGGAGGGAGGACTGGCTCCCGGTGAACACCATATTGACTTACAGCAGTCTGTGCTGATGCAGTATGGATATTTTCCAGACGCGGAGAAATGGGTGAACAACCCGCCGGTACCGGGTTCAGGCGAGGGCGCAGGAAAGACTCATTTTATCTGTGGATTTGATCTGGAATTAAAGAATTAGGAGGATTTGGTCATGGGAATGAAAAGAGGAGTTTCATTATACAGCTATCAGCAGGCACAGTTTTTTAAACAGATGGACTGGAGGGATATGATCCACGAGGTTCATGACAATTTAAAGACGGATGGAATCGAGATCATTGATGAGGCCCTGATCCATGGGTATCCGGAGGTCAGCGATGCGTTTGCGGATCAGTGGAAAGAGGAGATCGCCAAATATAACATGCGCTGCGTGACCATGGATGTGTTCCTGGATGTGATGCAGTTCAGAGATCATGTGATGAGCCATGAGGAGGCGGCGGACAGGCTGCGCAGGGA
>JAJQGR010000239.1:1868-7495 GCA_021200345.1 Lachnospiraceae bacterium
AAGCTGGGATTTGAGAACATCCGCTGCCTGGTGACGATCCCCATTGACGTTATGGAAGCATGTATTCCGGACGCGGAGAAATATAATATCCGTCTGGGAAAAGAAATCCATAACCCGTTCCCGATTTTTATGGATGACAGCGTCAATCCTAACGCGCCGCTTTTCAGGGCCTATCCTCCCTACGCGGCGGAAGAGGTGATGGCTCTGGCGGATAAATATCATACAAAGCATATCGGTCTGGTGCCGGATTTCGGTATTTTCCAGAAAGAGGAGAGCAGGGTTTTGGTGGACTATCAGCGCAGGCATACGGAATATCCGGAGGCCTTTGATTATATTCTGGAAAACAAGGGAAAGATGGATCCGGATGAGATTATGAAGAAGGTGGAGACGATGGTTCCTGACGTCAATAAGCAGACCGCCGGCATCGGCAGCCTGGCGAGCCTGATGAAGCCCAAGAAGATGGCGGCAAAGCCGGAGCAGCTCAAACAGATCGTTCCCTATATTGTCAGCATCCACGGAAAGTTCTATGAGATGACAGAGATTGAGGGTTGCCCGGGACAGTATGAGGACAAGGCCATCGCCACGGAGGAGGCAATGAAGTATCTGGCAGAGGGCGGATATGACGGCTACATTGATTCGGAATATGAGGGCCAGAGAAACCAGCAGGATATCGGATTTGAGAATCTGCCGGATGAGAGAGAGCAGGTTCGCCGCCATCATGAGATGCTGGCGCGGCTGATCCAAAAATATGAGGCAAAATAATAAGACAGAATAAAAGGAGAAGGGCGAAATGAAAGAATTAAGGATTGGCATCATCGGCACAGGAATGATTTCAAACCGTCACATGAACGTATGGTCCCATGTGCCGGCCGCGAAGGTGGTGGCGGGCTGTGACATCATTGAGAGCAAGGTGAATGCCTGGGGGGAGACCTACGGAATCCCCAAAGAAAACCTGTATACGGACTTCCGCGAGATGTTAAAGAGGGATGACCTGGACGCCATCGACGTGTGCGTACACAACAACCTGCATACCCCGGTATGTGTGGCGGTGATGAGGGCGGGCTACCCCTGCTACTGTGAGAAGCCCATGGCGGCGACCTACGCGGACGCAAAGATCATCTATGATACCGCGAAAGAGACCGGCCAGAAGCTGGCGGTGCAGATCAGCTCCATCTACAATCTGCAGACCCGCATGGCGAAAAAGATGATCGAGGAGGGAAAGCTTGGTAAGATTTACCATGTCCGCAGCGTGGGGCACCGCAGGGAGGGACGCCCGGGCATGGACATGCCCAACTTCTCCAGAGACTTTATCAGTAAAAAAATCGGCGGCCACGGCCCCTTATGCGACCTGGGCATTTACCATCTGGCCCAGATGCTCTACGTACTGGGAATGCCGGAGTTAGAGCAGGTATACGGCATGTCTTCCGCGGATTATTACCAGGATCCTAGGCTGCTGCCGGGGGATCTGAAGTTTGAGAGCGAGGACTTAAGCGTAGGCATTGCGAAATTTAAGGGCGGCATCTCCATGGACATCTATGAGGACTGGGCCATGCATATGGATGATGTGGGACCCAGCTTTATTGCCGGTTCCATGGGCGGCCTGAAGTTCCTTGATATCGACACCACCGGCGGAGATCTGGCTAAGAGCCGGGACGGCAGGATTGTAGGCGGCGGTATGGTGCAGCGCCCGAATCTGGAGTTCTTCGGCTACGAGGACGGGGTTATGGTGACCAAGAATCTGGACTGCTATATGGGCGGCAAGAAGGAAGCCCTGGTGGATCCCTCGGTGATCCCTTTCAATGACAACCAGATGCAGTGGGCGGCTTACTTAAGAGGGGAGCTGACGGACGAGACCAGAATCGATTCCCCGTACCTGGCCATGCAGACGGCCCTTCTGTCGGAGGGAATTTTCCTCTCCCAGAAGCTGAACCGGAGCGTGGACGCGGAGGAGATCCGGCAGCTGTCCGAGTCCACCGCGGTCAGGAAGCAGGAGACCCCGTGGGGCGTGATCGAGTACGATTTCTGAAAAAGGAGGGACTGGAATGGGTAAATTACCGGTAGGAATTCAGGTATACGGGCTCAGGGACCTTCTGGAGGAGACCCCTGAGAGGTTTGAGGAAGTGATGAGGCAGGTGAAGGAGATGGGCTATGACGGCGTGGAGCTGGCTGGCCTGTACGGTCTGGAGCCGGCCTACGTCAGGGACGTGCTCAAAAAGCTGGGCCTGAACCCCGTCAGCGCCCATGTGCCGCTGGTGGAGATGATGGCGGACGCGGAGAAGGTGGCCAAAGATTACACCACCATTGGCTGCACCTATATCGTGGTTCCCTATCTTCCGGAGGAGTACCGGCCGCTGACGGACGGGTACGGAAAAGTGCTGGAGGAGATGAAGAGGATCGGGGCGGTGATGGCGGCCCATGGGCTGACACTGCTGTACCATAACCATGATTTTGAGTTTGTGCGTCTTAAGGACGGCACTTACGGATATGATGATATTTTCAGACAGGTGGGATCGGAGTACCTTTCGGTGGAGCCGGACACCTGCTGGATCAAAGTGGCGGGGGAGGACCCGGCGGCCTACGTGAGAAAGTACGCGGGACGAGTCCCCATTGTGCACCTGAAAGATTTTATCAAAGAAGGAAATCCGAAGAACCTGTACAAGCTGATCGGGATCGAGACAGAGGAAGCGAAGGAAGAGACAGGGATCTTCGAGTTCAGGGCCGTGGGCTTTGGGCAGCAGATCTGGGAGCCAATCCTGGCCGCCTCTGAGGAGGCTGGTGCGAAATGGGTGGTGGTGGAGCAGGATGAGCATTATGACCTGACCAGCCTGGAGTGCGCCCGTCGTTCCAGAGAATATCTGAAAATATTGGGTTGGTAATGATTGGGGGAACAGAAAATGGAGATAAAATTAGGGTTGCTGGGATATGGCTTTATGGGACACAATCATGCCAGGAAAATGCTGGAATATGAACAGCAGGGGAAGCTGGAATTTGTGGCTCTTTGCGACAATGACGAGCGACAGCTTGCGGATGCGCCGGAAAACGTAAAAATCTACAGAAACATGGATGAACTGATTGGGGATCCCAAGATCAATACGATTCTGATCGCCATACCGAATCATCTGCACAAGGAAGCGGTCATCAAGGCGGCAAACGCGGGACTGAACATTCTCTGTGAAAAGCCGGCTGCCATGACGGTAGAGGATTTTGATGAAATGATGGCCGCTGTGGAGAAAAATCATGTCAGATTTACCGTCCACCAGCAGAGAAGATGGGACAAGGATTTCCGCACGGCGAAAGAAATCTATGATCAGCAAAAGACGGGAAAGGTGTATACGGTACAGTCGAAGCTTTACGGCTTCAACGGGAATATGCACGACTGGCATATTTATCCGGAATATGGCGGCGGAATGCTGTTTGACTGGGGAGTGCACCTGCTGGATCAGATTTTGTGGATGATAGACGCTCCCCTGAAAACCGTGTACGCCGATGTTCGCAATGTCATCAATGAACAGGTGGATGATTATTTCAAGATTCTGCTGTACTTTGAAAACGGTGTAACAGCGGAGGTGGAGCTTGGAACCTATTTTCTCTCAGATAAAGAGAGGTGGTTTGAGCATCACTGGTTTATCGGCGGCGACAGAGGCAGCTATTCCTCCGATGGGTTTTCGCCGGATGGAAAAGTGATCACAACCTCCAGACTTCTGACCAATGTACCGGGCCAGATCACCATGACAGCGGCTGGACCGACCCGGTCCTTTGGCAAGCCGGATCCGGATCTTTTGCAGATTGAGGAGATTCCCACCGCGAATGTGAATAACATGATGTATTTTGATAATTTCTTCAAAGCCATGAACGGGGAGGAGGAATTTATCGTAAAGCCTGAGCAGGTGCGCAGAGTTCTGCGCCTGATGGAGGTGGTCAGAGAGTCGGCGAAGCTGCATCAGTCGATAGCGTTTGAATAAAAGCAGAGAGAAGATGGTGCTGTCATTTCGCACCGTGCAAAACAGCCTGTTCTACCATGAGCAGGCTGTTTTTGATAAACCGCTGTTCATGAAAAATAAACAGTTGTCCGAACCGGTATTGTGAGTTAAAATGTCTGTGAATAAAATACCGACGGGGAGACAAAAGAAAAATGGAGCGAAGTGACGCAAGATATGACTGCTATGTGCAGATTTTGAAGGAGGAACTGATTCCGGCCATGGGCTGTACGGAGCCCATCGCACTGGCGTACGCCGCGGCGAAAGCCAGAGAGCTGCTGGGAGAGCTTCCGGATCGGGTGGTGCTGCAGGTCAGCGGCAGCATTATCAAGAATGTAAAGAGCGTGATTGTGCCTGGGACCAATCACTGGAAAGGGCTGGAGGCCGCGGCCGCGGCGGGGATCATTGCCGGGCACGCGGAAAAGGAGCTGGAGGTACTCTCTGAGGTGGATGATGAGGAGAGAAGCGCCATGAGCCGCTATCTGGACCGGGTGGACATCACGGTGGAGCACATCGAGCAGGGGCATATTTTTGACATTATTGTGACGGAATACGCCGGGGAGCATTATTCGAAAGTCAGGATCGCGGATCATCATACCCAGATTGTCCTGATGGAGAAAGACGGGAAAATGCTGCTGGAGAAAAAAACGGATTCCGATCATGAGCAAATGGAGACGGAGGGTGCTGACCGCAGTCTTTTGACTGTGGAAGGAATCTGGGACTTTGCTACCACCTGTGATTTACAGGATGTGGAGGAGGTGCTGGATCGGCAGATCCGGTACAATACAGCCATTGCAGAGGAGGGGCTGGCGGGGGATTACGGCGCCAATATCGGCAGCGTGCTGTTAAAATCCAATGGCAATGATGTGCGCACAAGGGCCAGGGCATACGCCGCCGCGGGGAGCGACGCCAGAATGAACGGCTGCGAGCTGCCGGTGGTGATCAACAGCGGCAGCGGCAATCAGGGGATGACCTGTTCGCTGCCTCTGATTGTATATGCCAAAGAATTGGGCAGCGGTAGGGAGAAGCTTTTGCGCGCCCTGATTTTGAGCAACCTGATCAGCATCCATGAAAAAACCGGCATTGGCACTTTAAGCGCTTATTGCGGTGCGGTCAGCGCCGGGGCCGGAGCGGGAGCTGGCATCGCTTACCTGAAGGGCGGCGACTATCAGACTATCATTCATACGGTGGTCAACGCCCTGGCCATCGTCAGCGGCATGATCTGTGACGGAGCGAAGGCCAGCTGCGCGGCCAAGATCGCCAGCAGTGTGGACGCCGGAATCCTGGGATATGAGATGTATTGCTGCGGGCAGGAATTCAAGGCCGGGGACGGCATTGTGATGAAAGGCATTGAGGCCACCATAGACAGCATCGGGCGTTTGGGTAAGGATGGCATGCGTCAGACCAACGAAGAGATTATTTCCCTGATGATGGGAGAGTAGCAAATTGACCTGTGAATTGACCTATCGGGGCGGAAAACAGAACATTTTACGGATTCTGGTCTAAAATATTCTGAAGCTGTTCTTTCAATACAGGAAAGTCTTCCCGTGCTGTTTCGTAGACATCTTCCATTCTCAGCGTCTGATATTTATGTGCTGCCAGATCTCGCATACCGGCAATAGCACGCCAGGAAACCTGTGGGTAATTGCT
>JAJQGR010000337.1 GCA_021200345.1 Lachnospiraceae bacterium
CTGGCTCCTCTTTCCGAGGCGCAGAGAATTGACGGCCTGGATGAGAATGAGACATCCAAGAGATATATGCACCATTACAACTTCCCGTCCTACTCCGTGGGTGAGACCAAGGTCAGCCGCGGCCCGGGACGCCGTGAGATCGGTCACGGCGCGTTAGCGGAGCGTGCGCTGGTGCCGGTTCTGCCAAGCGAGGAGGAATTCCCCTACGCCATCAGAACCGTGTCCGAGACCTTTGAGTCCAACGGCTCCACCTCTCAGGCATCGATCTGTGCGTCCACCATGTCTTTGATGGCGGCAGGCGTTCCCATCAAAAAGCCGGTGGCAGGTATTTCCTGCGGACTGGTGACCGGCGATACCGATGACGATTATATTGTACTGACGGATATCCAGGGCCTGGAGGACTTCTTCGGCGATATGGACTTTAAGGTGGCCGGTACCAAGGATGGCATCACCGCCATCCAGATGGACATCAAGATCCATGGTCTGACCAGACCCATCGTGGAGGAGGCGATCCGCCGTACCAGAGAAGCCAGAATGTATATTCTGGACAATGTCATGCTTCCCTGCATCAGCGAGCCACGTCCGGAGGTCGGCAAATACGCGCCCAAGATCATCTCCATGCAGATTGATCCCGAGAAGATCGGCGAGGTGGTGGGCCAGCGCGGCAAGACCATCAACGAGATCATTGCCCGTACCGGCGTGAAGATTGATATCACCGATGACGGCATGGTATCCATCTGCGGCACCGACCAGAAGATGATGGACAGCGCACAGCAGATGATCCAGACCATCGTCACCGATTTTGAGGCGGGACAGGTCTTCAAGGGCAAGGTTGTCAGCATCAAGGAATTTGGCGCTTTCATCGAGTTTGCCCCCGGCAAAGAGGGGCTGGTGCACATCTCCAAGATCTGCAAGGAGCGCATCAACCATGTGGAGGATGTACTGACTCTAGGCGATACTGTTACGGTTGTCTGCCTGGGCAAGGACAAGATGGGCCGCTTAAGCTTCTCCATGAAGGATGTTGCCCAGTTCTGATTGAAAGCTTAACTGAATTCAAAATATTTCCCCGGGAGTTTTTGAGATTCCCGGGGATTTTTTCACCGTTTCCTCTGAGTTTATATGCTGAGTTTATATAATAAATCTCTTGATTTTACGGCGGCTTTCGGTTATGATAAGAAAGTACGATTTCTGGAGAGTTAGCGAAGTGGCCGTAACGCGCCGCACTCGAAATGCGGTTATCCTTTTTGGGTACGTGGGTTCGAATCCCACACTCTCCGTTTTGATGAGTTTTTGGCGGGCAAGCCTGCCTGCAGAGGAATATTTGATTTAAAACAGTGTCTGACTTTTGGAGTCCGGCACTGTTTTTTATGTTCATTTGCCGTAAATCTTAAGAAAATTTGCGGCGGTTTTTAAAAAGTCTGCCGTAGAATGAAACCGGGACCAGAGTTTTTGCGTCTTATAGTTCAGAAAGGGAAAACATCTGTGACGAAGAAGCGAGGGCCAGCGTAAAAGGGGAATTCCTGCAATGGAATTTGCGGGAAAGTTGCATGAGAAAATACGGAGGGGGATTGATTTTGCGGGACAATGAAATAGTGGCGCTGTACTGGAAGCGGGACGAGGCAGCGCTGAGAGAAACAGAGAAAAAATACGGAAAGTATCTAAAGAAAATCGCGTTCAATGTGCTGGCGGATTTTGAAGACAGCGAGGAGTGCGTGAATGATACTTATTTCAAGGCGTGGAACTCCATGCCGACGCAGAGGCCGGAATTTCTGGCGACTTATCTGGGAGCGCTCACACGCCACGGCGCCATCGATCTGTACAGAAGAAAAAACAGCCAAAAGAGGGTTGGTTCCCAGTATGCGGTGGCCCTGGAGGAGCTGGGAGACTGTGCTTCCGCAGGAAATGTGACAGAGCAGGAGGTGGAACTGCATATTCTGGGGGAGGTGATCAATGTATATCTGAAAACGGTGCCTGAGGAGGCCAGGGACGCATTCATCGGCCGGTATTATTTTCATGATTCTATAGAGGAAATCGCGGGGTACTGCCGCGTTTCCGTGCCGAAAGTAAAGAGCATGCTGTACCGGCTTCGGAAAGGGCTCAGGGCATTTCTGGAAGAGGAGGGCTATTATGATGAATAAAAACGATATCAGCGATGCAATGGCGTTTCTGGACGAGGATCTGATCCGGCACACGGAGCTTTTGCGCAAAAAACATGCCCGGGAAATGCGGGAAAACGGGAAAAGAAGAGAGCGTCTGCGGTCTGGCGCGGTGGCCGCTGCATGCGTGCTGCTTCTGGGAATTCTGGTCGCGCTGATGGTGATCGTTTTGAATGGAGGCTGGTCCGCCGGGCAGGGGAATCTGAACGAAGGCATAACGGTAAAGGAAGAAGGAGAGTCCGGGGAAAACGGATCATCCGGGTCGGAGAATATGCTGACTTCAGGGTTGGAAGAAGAGGCCACGGAGGGAGTGGAGGGTTATGTCGCGATTGAGGCGATATTAGCGCAGTTAGAACAGGAGGAAGAAGGCGCATCCACAGAAAATAGCTCGTCGGAGATGTCGGAGATGCTTCTGAGCGCCGTGGATCTCGGGGAGTATGTGGGCCTGTATGAAGTGATTTCCCAGTCACATTCGGAAGGAGGGGTTCTGTCTGAGAGTATTGGAGATATGGTGGCAGGCAGCGAGTCTTTATCTGTAAATGACAGGACAGAGATAGTGGACGGATATTACCGGGTTGCGGGACATGAAGATCTGCAATATCTGATTTATAAAGAAACTCACGCAGTATATGCAGGTGAAGGGACTTACGCATACACCGCAGATGGGGATGTAATCGAGGCAGACTACTATTTTCTTCTGAAATTTGTCTGCTTTGACAATGAAGAGTACGCCTACAGCGACGTCCTGAGCCTGGTTTATCAGATTCACTCCGCGGAGGATATTCAGCAGATTCTGGTGAAGCCGTCTAAAGCGGACAATACGGACACGGGGAAAGCACTGCAGGAGCAGATTGGGGAAAGCATTGTGACGGATGCGGAGGATCTTGAGGCGTTTTATGAGATTCTGTCCTCCCTGACATGCTACGGCATCGACCACTGGGATTTGATTGATTTGGGAAACTGGGAGATTGCCGCGGACTCAGCGGTCAATAGTGATTTCCAAACCTGGTCGAGGGTTCTGGTTGAGCGGTATCTGACCATCACCACGGATTATGGAAATGAAATTGACAGCCTGAAATATACCGCGTATTCGGATATGTTTTATGAATTCCGCGGGATCGCCTACAGTGCGCCGAGCGAGGAGCAGGCGGAGCAGATCTGTGAGATTCTGGGGATTGAGGTAAGCCGTACGGAATATAATCTGGACTAACACAACCTGTGTGATAATCATCAGTAATAAAATACGGCAATCTGCGCATATACCGCTGCCCGTATATTTGTGCGGATTGCATTTTGATTTTTTCTCTGAAATTCTGTAAAATAAGAGAGTAATACAGGGACGACACAAGTGGCGCTGTGCGCGTAAATCTGATCACGGGACGATGTAGACCGGGACAGATTCGCATGCACAGCGCTGCCTGTGTTTTTTACTGTCATTTTTTATGGGCACGAGGAGGAAAAAATATGCCTGAAAACAAGTTTCAACGAATGATTTTCGCACTGATTACCGTTATTATCACGGTACATGGCTATGTATTTTACAGCCTGTATGTGATCAACGGCGCAACACTGATGGAAGTAACCGGAGCGGATTCCGTGCTTCATGCCATCCAGGCGCAGGGCGGCGTGTACATGTTTGGAAGAATGCTGCCGATCTGGGCACTGATCCTGATCGAGTTTTGCTTTGCGTATGCGCTGGAATGTCTGATGGGAAGCCCCTGCTCTTTCAAGCTGGCGTGTAAAAATTTCAACCCACGGGAAACTCATCCTGTCATCTTTGAAAGCGCTGTCATCAGTGCGACAGTGGGGCTGATGGTTCCGGCCATGAGCTTTTTGGCCGCGATCTTTTACTATCCGTATTACAATGGGTTTCACATTCTGACATTTCTGGCCAACTGGCTGAAGCTGGTGTGCTATAATTTCCCATTTGCGTTCTTCAGTCAGCTGTTTTTCATTCAGCCGTTTGTAAGAACAGTATTTAAACTGATTTTCAGAAAATCCAAATAAATGCAAGTAACAGGCTTCACGATACGCGGGAATATCATGGAGCCTGTTTTTGAGTAATAGAATTATACGGAAGCCACGATATCTTTTAATGCACTTCTGTCAAGAACATAAACCTTTCGATAAGCGCACTGCACCAGGTGCTTTTTTTCAAATTCTTTCAGCACAGAACTGACGGTTGGCCTGGCCAGTCCCAGGCACCAGGCGATTTCCTCATGAGTATAGGGCAGGCATCCGGATGAAATATCCTTATCCGGATTGTCCTGGTCTGTTTCCTCCAGCAGAAACGATGCGATTTTCTGGCGCCGGTCCATGAAGCGGAAAGCGTGCAGAGAATAGGAGAGATGGTTCATGGTCTCGGAGCAGTGCTGCAACACCCTGGCCAGAACATCCGGCGTCTGACAAAGGAAAGGAATCAGCGCGTCTATGGTGCAGCAGATCAGTTCCACATCGGTGACGGCAATGACAGTGGTAGGGCGCAGGCTTTTGCTCAGAAAAGAAGATTCTCCGAACAGGTTGATTTCCTCATCTGTAAATTTGATCTCCATATCAGAAAGCGTTCCTCCTCCCGGATTTGAAATGAATATCGGATAATTGTCATCCTGATTACATTTAGGATAGCATTGATTCTGATAAAATACAATAAATATTGAGAGATTCAGGAGGTGCCTATGAAAATCATTGCGTATGAGGTGCGGGAGGATGAGAGACCATACTTTTATGAGCTGGAAGAGAATCTGGGGGCGGAGCTGATATTGACACAGGAGGTTCCTTCTCTTGAAAATGGATTACGCAAAAAAGATTGGACTGCCGGTTTGTAACGCCGCCTACGGACCGAATGGCGTGGCGGAATACACCGTCATGCTGATGCTTTTGTGCATCCGGCATTATAAGGCGGCGCTCTGGCGTATGCAGGTAAATGATTATTCTCTGGGCGGCCTATACGGGAGAGAGCTTAAGAATTTGACGGTCGGCATTCTGGGGACCGGGAGGATTGGAACGCAGGTGGCACAAATCCTTTCCGGGTTTGGCTGCCGCGTGCTTGGCTATGATGTTTATCAGGGAAAAGCGTCCCAGTGGCTTACCTATACCGATCTGGATACTGTTTACAGAGAAAGCGACATTATTACTGTCCATCTGAATCTCAATGAAAAAACACGGCATATGATCAACAGAGAATCCATTCAAAAAATGAAGCCGGGAGTGATTCTGATCAACTGCGCCCGCGGCGCACTGATGGATACTGACGCTCTGATAGAAGGAATTGAGCAAAAAAAGCTTGGGGGACTGGGCCTTGACTGCTTTGAGCATGAAGAGGGGATTTATCATCAAAACCGCCGCGATGACATTATCAGCAACCGGTCTATGGCCTATCTGCGCCAGTTTCCCAATGTGGTTATGACCCAGCACATGGCGTTCTTTACAGATGCCGCCGTTTATGATATGGTGAGATGCGGGGTGGAGGGGATCCTCTCTGTCCTGGAAACAGGAAACTATGAAACGCTGTTATAGAGAAGTAAAATCTGCACAAAAGAGATATTTTGCTTCCGAAGAGGGAAAGCGTGAAATAATTTCAGATGGAGTATGATAAGGAGAAAGCAGCATGAAAAAGCGGACAGCACAGCTGATGGCGGCGATGATTGAATATGACAGAGGAGACACGAGGCGAATTCAGCATTTTGTAAAGGTACATGATTTTGCGGCTGCTATCGGTGCTTTGGAAAATGTGGACGAAGAAACGCAGAATATTCTGGAGGCAGCGGCGATTCTTCATGATATCGGCATTCATCTGAGTGAGCAGAAATATGGTTCCGGCGCCGGACATTATCAGGAGATCGAGGGACCGGCGGAGGCAGAAAAGGTTTTGCGTGAGGTTGGAGGCTTTTCAAAAGAGGAGACAGAGCGCATCAAATATTTGATTGGACATCATCACACATATCAGAACATTCAGGGGATGGATTATCAGATCCTTGTGGAGGCGGATTTTCTGGTAAATCTGTACGAGGATTCTTTGAGCGACGAGGCTGTCCGGGCCGCCAGAGAGAGAATCTTCAGGACATCCGCCGGGCTGCATTTCCTGGATGAAATGTTCCTTAAAAAATGAATGAATGCTGATCTAATGGGGGCTGTGAAAAGCTGCCCCTATTTATTGCGCGCCTTTCTCTGAGGCCCGTCCTCCGGCGAGCCAGTCATATACCTGATCAATGCCATAATTTAAAAGCTGGGCGATTTCTCCCGCATTCCATCCCTTCGCGTAAAGTTTTACAGCCATTTCATGCGCTTTGCTTAATTCTCCCTGCGCAATGCCCTGGGCCATTCCCTGCGCCACTCCCTGCGCCACTCCCTGCTCTATGCCACGTTTCATACCCCGTTCCATACCTAAATCAAATATTCCCTGTCCCAGACCGCTCATCTTTAAAACCTCCCTGCTGCAGTTGCTGTCTTCAGCCATATTGTATTCTTTCTCAAGAATTTCTATCCGTTCTGCCCCGCTTAAATCGACACTGAACAGCGCGCCCAGCAGCCGGTGAAGCCTGTGCCTGTCTCCCCGCTTGGGCGTCCCATTCGGCAGGCCAAGAAGAACAATGTTTAAAAGGTCCAACTTCCCCTTCCAGTTGTAATCGGACAGAAGTGCATCATTCGTAAGGTGTATGTAATTCCATATACAGTCTTTCATGTTCATGCAGATGAATATGGTATAGACACGCTTCATATCATTGAAGTTCTGCCCTGTGAAATCCCGCTCTTTCTGTGAGGAAATCAGGCGGCTGGCATAAAAGATCGCACGGTTTAAAACATCATACCCTGATTCCATCTGCCTCTGCGGCTCCAGGTCAATGATCATCTGCGACAGCCCGTCTTTCATTCTCACATAAAACAGGATGTCATAAATAATCAGCCCCTCCTGATTTTCCTCCTGAACTGTATTCAGCCCAGCTATATGATTTCCAGCCCCGGCAGGCACTGCGTTTGTCAGTCCCGGATCAACCGGGACTGAGCTAACGAAAATCTCCCCCTCTATGCATGCCTCCACATCCTCGGGCTTCATGCCATGAAATTCATCCACCGTTGCCAGCAGTATATGGGACAGGATGTCCTTTTGTGACAACAGGTTCTTCGCGTAAGTATCGTACTGTGTTTTCTCATTTGCCGCGATAAAAGTGTTCTCCAGATACGCGTCCAATGATTACCCTCCACAATATAATAACTGATTATCTGAGTTTTTTCAATCCTCTGAGAAGAGTATAACATAAAATTTTGGGGGATGTGTTACTTTTCACGGGGTGGGGAAAGTGAGGAAAAGGCATGATAACAGGGGACTC
>JAJQGR010000342.1 GCA_021200345.1 Lachnospiraceae bacterium
GCATAAGGGATATCGCAATCCGGCCGCTGATATCCGGCATGCCGCGGGGGTTACGGTTCACGGTATGCAAAATTACAAAAATTGCGGGAAACGCGATTAGGGGTCGTGAAAATTTTTTTGGGAGGTAGAGTTATGCTGAGAGTAGGCATGCTGACAAGCGGCGGCGACTGCCAGGCGCTGAACGCCGCAATGAGAGGTGTGGTAAAAACACTTTTGAACATGAGTGATGAGCCGCTGGAAATCTACGGTTTTCTGGATGGTTATCAGGGACTGATTTACAGCAGATTTAAGATGCTGACCGGCAAGGACTTTTCCGGTATTCTGACAGAGGGCGGCACCATGTTGGGCACCTCCAGAACGCCGTTTAAGGAGATTGAGAAGCCGGACGCCAACGGTCTGAATAAGGTGGAGGCCATGCTGCAGAATTATTACAAGCTTCAGCTGGACTGCCTGGTGATCCTGGGTGGAAACGGCACCCATAAGACCGCCAATCTGCTCAGAGAAAAGGGATTAAATATTATTACCCTGCCCAAGACCATCGACAACGATCTGTGGGGCACGGACATGACTTTTGGTTTCCAGTCAGCGGTGGATATTGCCACCAACGCCATTGACTGCATTCATACCACAGCCGCTTCCCATGGCAGAGTTTTTATTGTAGAGGTCATGGGACACAAGGTAGGATGGCTGACGCTGAACGCCGGAATGGCCGGCGGCGCGGACATCATTCTTCTGCCCGAGATTCCCTATGATATCAACAAGATCTGCAAAAAGATTGAGGAAAGAGACAAAAAAGGCAGCCGCTTTACCATCATCGCTGTGGCTGAGGGCGCCATCTCCAAAGAGGACGCCAAGCTGTCCAAGAAGGAAATGAAGAAAAAGATGGAGAATTATCCCTATCCGTCGGTTTCCTATGAAGTGGCGGCCAGGATTCAGGAAAAGACCGGCCGTGAAGTGCGGGTGACTGTTCCGGGGCATGTGCAGCGCGGCGGCAGCCCCTGTCCATACGATCGTGTGTTTGCCAGCCGTCTGGGCGCGGAAGCAGGCAAGCTGATTCTGGACAGGCAGTTTGGCTTTATGGTGGGTTATAAGGACAGAGAGATTGTGCGCGTATCCTTAGAGGATGTGGCGGGCAAGCTGAAGTATCTGTCCCCGGATGCCACCATTATTCAGGAGGCCAAGATGCTGGGGATTTCCTTCGGAGACTGACAAAAGCCTGAACCGGCGCAGAGGGATATAGAGGAAAGAAAACCAGAAAACGATAACAGGACCGCCGGGTCAAAAGCCCGGCGGCTGTTTTGGAAAGGCACAGGAAAGGGAAAGCATGGCGTACACCGCGTTATATAGAAAATTTCGTCCGGCTACTTTCGAAGAGGTCCGGGGGCAGGAGCACATTGTGGCCACTCTGCAAAATCAGATCAAAGCGGACAGAATAGGTCATGCGTATCTTTTTACGGGGACAAGGGGAACAGGAAAGACCTCCGTGGCCAAGATTTTTGCCAGGGCGGTTAACTGCCAGGCTCCCGTCAACGGCAGTCCTTGCGGCGTATGTCCTTCCTGTAAGTCTATTGGGGCGGGCGCCAGCATGAACGTGGTGGAGATTGACGCTGCCTCCAATAATGGCGTGGACAATATCCGTGAGATCATCGATGAAGTATCCTACTCTCCCGCTGAGGGAAAATATAAGGTGTATATTATCGACGAGGTGCATATGCTTTCCCCGGGGGCTTTCAATGCTTTGTTAAAGACACTGGAGGAGCCGCCCTCCTACGCGATTTTTATCCTGGCGACAACGGAGGTTCACAGAATTCCCATTACCATCCTGTCCCGGTGTCAGCGGTATGATTTCCGCAGGATTTCCATAGATACCCTGGCGGGACGCCTGAAAGAGGTCACTGACGCGGAGGGGGTTGTCATTGAGGACAAAGCGCTGCGTTACCTGGCGAAATCAGCCGACGGTTCTTTGCGGGACGGGTTAAGTCTGCTGGACCAGTGCATTGCCTTTCACATGGATGAGGAGCTGACCTTCGATAAGGTGCTGGATGTGCTGGGAGCGGTGGACACAGGCGTCTTTTCCAAGCTGGTAAGAGCCATTGTGTCCGGCAATGTGGTGAGAGCCGTGGAGGTGCTGGAGGACGTAGTGGTGCAGGGCAGAGAGCTGTCCCAGTTTGTACTGGATCTGACCTGGTATCTGCGAAATCTTTTATTGCTGAAAACCTCCATGTCCGACGGGGATGAAGCGGAGCTTCGGGCCATGGAGGACATTATGGAGGTATCCGGCGATCAACTGGCCCGGCTGCGGGAGGAGGCCCGGACGCTGGAGGTAGACCGGCTGCTCCGCTATATCCGGGTGCTGTCTGAACTGACAGGGCAGCTTCGGTATTCGGCCAATAAACGGGTGCTGGTGGAGATTGCGCTGATTAAGCTGTGCAGGCCGCAGATGGAAACTGACCCGGAGGCGCTTTCAGACCGGGTGCGCAGCGTGGAAGAGAAGCTGGAGCAGGGGATTGTGGTGCAAAACGCCCCGGAGAGTTATGGATCAGCTTTCCCGGGGGAAAATGGACAGGAGAGAGGGCCGAAAGTGACAAGACCTCCTGTACCGGCGGCAACACCGGAGGAAGTGAAAGAGGTGATCCGGCGTTTCCCATCTATTCGACAGAATACAGAGGGGCTGATGAAGACCAGTCTGAAAGCGGCTCAGCTGTCGGTGTCGGAGGCCGGAGAGCTTATTATCGGTGTTCCCGACGGATATGACAGCGATTACTTTGTGAAATATCCGGAGCATGTGGCTGCACTGGAGGATGTTCTGGAACAGGCTGTGGGAAAGCACATTGCCGTGGTGGTAGTACCGGTAAGAAATGAGCGGGAATTTGAGCAGAGCTATCCGGACATTTCGGAGTTTATCCGGATGAATCTGACAGAGGAAGAATGAGAGCGGCGGCGCAGCCGACCGCTGTGAAACTGGTTTAACAGGAAAGGCGAGGAAAAGAAAAATGGCAAAACGTGGAGGCTATCCGGGCGGCATGAGTATGCCCGGCAATATGAATAATCTGATGAAACAGGCACAGCGCATGCAGCGCCAGATGGAGGAAGCGCAGAAGGAGCTGGAAAGTAAAACCTACACCATCACCAGCGGAGGCGGAGCAGTGGAAGTGACCGTCACAGGGAAAAAGGAGCTGACGGGTCTGAAAATCGCGCAGGAGGCCGTGGATCCGGATGATGTGGAAATGCTGCAGGACCTGATTTTGGCGGCTGTCAATGAGGCCATGAAAAAGGTGGATGAGGACAGCGAGGCGCTGATGGGAAAAATGACCGGCGGCATGGGAGGATATGGCTTTTAAATGGATGTGTTCAGCGGCTATATGGACAAGTTAATAGGGGAGCTTTCCTCTCTGCCGGGGATCGGCAGCAAGACTGCCCAGCGGCTGGCTTTCCATATCATGTATATGCCTCAGGAACGGGTGGAAAGTCTGGCCAAATCCATGACGGATGCCCGGGAGCATGTGCATTACTGTAAGGAATGCCTGACCCTGACGGATCAGGAGCTGTGTCCCATCTGCGCTAATCCGAAGAGGGATCATAAGACTATTATGGTGGTGGAAAATCCAAGAGATCTGGCGGCGTACGAAAAGACGGGCAAATACGAGGGCGTCTATCATGTACTGCATGGCGCCATCTCTCCCATGTTGGGCGTCGGACCTTCGGATATCCGCTTAAAGGAGCTTCTGCAGCGGCTGCAGGGAGATGTGGACGAGCTGATTATTGCCACCAATTCCAGTCTGGAAGGGGAGACTACGGCTATGTATATCAGTAAGCTGGTGAAGCCTACAGGGATCAGAGTGACCAGAATCGCCAGCGGCGTTCCTGTGGGCGGTGATCTGGAATATATTGATGAAGTCACGCTTCTGAGAGCGCTGGAGGGCAGGACAGAATTATGATAATACGGAAACACTTTCTGGTATCTGGCCGGGTTCAGGGTGTGGGATTTCGCTATACCGCTCTTCGGGTAGCTGAGAAGTACGGCCTGACCGGCTGGGTACGTAATCAGGCGGATGAAACGGTGGAACTGGAGGTTCAGGGACCGGAGGAACTGGTGGACACTTATATAAAGAGGGTCCAGCTTTCAAGTGTGTGGATGAAAATCGAACATGTGGAAGAAACTGACATGGATGTCATAAAAGAAGACGGATTTCGTGTCAGATTTTAATATGCAGGATGGCGGGGAGCGATTTTTGTCGGTCAAAACCAGGGATATTTGCTTTGGTTTTGACATATTTTTTTATTTGAGTATGGTATAGTGTGCTCCAAAAAGGAGGACATTGCCATGGAAATACCAAAACACACCACACAGGTAGGCACTGTATCTGCCCATAAGAAAATGTATCTGGAAGACTATTGCATTTCCTATATCCGGCAGTTGGACAAGGATTATCCCCAGGAAAAAAAGCAGATCGCTCTGTACGGCTGTCTGCAGAAAGAAAAGGCAGTGGAATATGCGCTGGTGTTTGGCGCAGCTCTGCTGGGACTGGGCAGGGCGCGAACGGATTCCCTTTCTCTGATTCAGAAAGAGGAGGCGGAGAAGATCCGACAAACCTCATTTCCGGATTATAAGCTGGTGGGGCTTATTGTAGGCACAGATACGGTCAGTCAGAATCTTTACTGGCTTGGGTATGGGAACAAAGCCATATCTCAGGATGGCTATTTTATCTTTTATGACAGAAATGAGGCCATGCTGGCGTTCATGATGCAGCGGGAGCAGGAAGAACGGGAGCCGGATGTGGATCCGGTGATTGCCAAAAAGGCAGATATGGATCTGAAAAAACAGACGGCTGCCCAGGAGGCTGAGCGGAAGAAAGAACAGGCGCGGGAGAAACAGGAAGCGGGAAAAGGCGGAAAATATCGCCGTCAGATGCAAAAGAAGCAAAAGCAGGTGAAAAAACGCGCCGGATCAGAACCGGTGAGAGGGCTTTCAGCCATGGAGCGCCCCAAAAAGAGCAGATTCCCGGCGGCAGCAGCGACGCTGCTTGTGGCCATTGGCGTGGTGTATGGCGTCAGGACTTATCTGCCTGAGAATTTTTATGCACCGGATGTGAGTGCGTACATAACAGAATTGTTTACCCGGAATAGCATACTGAATGAGCAGGAGGAAGAAACGCAGGAGGTGGATGCCCGGACGGATGCAACATCAGCGGAGGTGAATACGCAGGATGGGGATGGAGAGCTGGCGGCTGAAGAAGCTCCTATTACGATTACGTCCATAGACGCGGTGGAAATCCCGGATCTGGAGACTGTGGCTGAGGCAGATGAGGGGGATCGTCAGGAGGATGATGCGGCAGGGAATGCGGATGCCGTGTCAACGCCTGTTGATGACACGGAGGAAACACAGACGGATAACGGAACGGAGGAAGCCGGGCCGGAGACTTACCTGATTAAGAAAGGGGATAATCTGCTGACAATTTTGCGTACTCATTATGGGGACGACAGTATGCTGCAGGAGGTATGCGAGGTCAATCAGATTGAGGACGCGGATAATATTCAGGTGGGGCAGACGATTGTGTTGCCGTAAAAAAATTTTTATGCTATACTGTTCTCCTGGAGAGCAGTATAGCTTATTTTTTGAATCAATTTTAAGGAGCGGGCGTGGAAAAGGGCAACCGGACAGATGAAGAAGAACTGAAAACTGCATTTCAACCCCGGTCAGTGATCATTCTGATATGTATTTTGGCGGCTCTGGCCGCGATTGTTTTTTATCAGCAGGCAAACCGTAAGTACAGCGGTTACAGGAATGTCCGGTCCACGGAGACTGTGCTGGCGGAGAATTCCCAGGCCAGACGGCTGGGAGACAGTATTATTATTTACAGTGCTGATGGAATGCGGTGTATGAATTCCAGCGGGAAGACAGCCTGGGATATTTCTTTTCAGATACAGGAGGCCTGTATTGATGTGTCCGGCAGTTTTGCCGCCATAGCGGACTATGGAGAGAGCACGATTTATGTGGTCAATGAAGAAGGATTGCAGAGGGAGATCGTAACCGGCTATCAGCTGCGTACCCTTTGCGTGTCAGAGCAGGGCATGGTGGGAGCGGTGCTGGACGACGGAGATGTCTATTGGGTCTATATATACTCGTTGGACGGTACGGAAATTGCTCACGCCCGCACGACCATGGAGCAGAGCGGTTATCCTGTTGATCTGGCGCTGTCACCCAATGGAAAGCTCCTGGCCATATCTTATTTATATCTGGATGTGGGAACGGTGAGCAGTACGGTAGCCTTTTATAATCTGGGTGAGGTGGGTCAGAATTACGCGGACAAATATGTCAGTGGATATAATTATGACGAAATTGTGGCCCGCATTGAATTCCTGAGCAACAGCGTGGCGGTGGCCGTGTCCGACGGCAGTATCATTTTCTATGAAGGGAGTGAGAAGCCGGTAGTCAGTCAGTTAAATCTGGTAAATGAGGATATCAATGCGGTTTACTGGGGAGATGACTGTGTGGGTCTGGTTTTTGACGGCACCAGTAGTGAGGGAAAATATCTGCTGCGGCTTTATGACACAGGCGGCTCCAAAATTCTGGAGACCTGGTTTGACATGGACTATTCGGATATTCAGATTGATTCAGGCATTATTACCATATATAATGACGCGGAATGCCTGGTATTAACCACTGACGGAAAAGAGAGATACAGCGGGAATCTGGGAGGAACGGTTCTTTTCATGTCTCCCACATCGAAGAAATACAGATACAACGTCCTGCTGGAGGATGAATTTAAAGTAGTGGAATTGGAGTGATTTATGAATGTTTTGCTGGTGATTTTAATCCTGGTAGCGGTTTGGAGAGCGGCGACAGGCTTTAAGCGCGGAATGGTGAAAGAGCTGATCTCCATGGTGGGGCTGATTTTTGCGGCGATCGTAGGGTTTCTGGCGGTCAATGCGCTGCAAGGCTATGCGCAGAGCAATTTCTTTGAGATGATTGTGTGCGTGGTGCTGATTGCGATCGTAGCGGTTGTACACAGCGTGCTGAAGCTTGTGTTTTTCTCGGCGAAAGTGGTGTCGTCTCTGCCGGTGGTGAGCACGGTCAATCAGCTTTGCGGGCTTGTGTTTGGCTTCTTGGAAGCCATCGTGATCTACTGGATTTTGTGCTACGCCCTGGTGAATCTGGACATGGGCATGGCAGGCAGTTATCTGCGGGAAATGATCCGGGAGAACACGGTGCTTTACACCCTGTATCAGTACAATATAATCGGAGCGCTGGTGGACAATCTGTGGGCCAGTTTTACGATGTAAATTGTCATACGGCAGCTCACAGGTGTCGGGAATGGGCAGACTGGTTGGATTCCCTGAAAAGAATGTCAAAAAAATAAGGGCAAAATGCAAAGAAATCCAGGCGGTGCACTTGCAATTTGTGGATGAATTTGCTATAACCTGACTTCCGTCGTTTTTCTCAAAACATGGTACTCAGGAGCCAAGCAGCATAG